>NZ_JBLWIJ010000021.1:0-164888 GCF_051365025.1 Arthrobacter sp. R4 | reverse complement strand
GCATCTACCGGACGCTTAATGCCTCATCGAACCAATGAATGCGGCTTGACAGACATAGAAGAGTCCACCGAGGCCACACCGCACTCAAGGGTCAGCCACCCGCCAGCCGTGTCACCAACCTCCGTGGGTAATACACCTAGTTGGGCTCGTGGGCTCAAGTGCTGAGAGGTGCGGCAGCAACTGTGGGGAACGTGGGGGAGGAGGAGCCTCCCACAGGTTCCACCGTGATGCCAAGGGCCGCCGCCGAAGCGATGCCCTTCACCACGGCAGGCTTGGACAGCGCCGCTTCGTCCATCAGCCCCTGTGAAACCGGCGCCGATCCGTCCTTGGGGATCAGCCACATCTGGTAGACCTTGCCGGCCGGCGGTGCGGGAACCCCGTTCATCTTGACCACGACGGCGTCTTTGGAGGACGAAATCAGGACTGTGGCGGTACCTCCGGCGGAGACCGGCACCGACGCCTCACGGACGTCTTCTGCGCGGATCACCTGGTTGAGCGGATCATTCTGGTCTGCAAGGTAGGCGCCCACGCCCACGCCGCCAAGCGCGATCACGGCCGCTGCGGCAACACCGGCGAGCCAACGGCGGGCACTGCCCGGCCGGCGTCGATCTTCCCTGCGCTGACGGGCTGCGGATAGTTCGTCGCCGTCCACCGTGGGTGCAGGCTGATGCAACGGTGTGGCCTCCGGCGCGGCCGCGGCTGCCTGACCGGAACCCTGGGCCGGGAGCTGTGCCATGATACGGGCAAAGAGGTCCGACGGCGGCTCTTCCTCGGCAGTGAACGTCTTGGCCAGCGTTTCCCTGGCTTGGCGCACCCGCTCCTGGAATAATCTCTGCTCAGCCTCGGGGGCTGAGGAGATGTATTGGTCAATCGCCGCGCGCTCGGCGTCGGTCACCGCATCAAGGGCATACAGTTCCGCCAGGTCGACGGCGCGGCCCGACGCGAGATCGGCCGGCACGGTCTCGCCGAACGTCCCCCGGCTGCTGCTGCCCTGACTATTCATTTCTGTCATCTCAACTCACCCCCAGACAGGTCTTCAATCGGATCAGTCCATCGCGGATGCGGGACTTGATGGTGGGCACTGCTGCATTGAGCCGTTCCGCGACTTCCCTGTAGGTGAGTCCGCCATAGTAGGCGAGCCGAACAGATTCCTGCTGTGTTTCGGTCAGTGTCTCCAGGCAGCGGACCACGGCCTCGGCCTCGAGTTTGCTGCCCACCTCGTCGGACACGGAATCGTGGTCGATGTCCTGGCTGCTCGCGCCGTAGCGGGCTTCGCGGTCTGTTGAGGACTGCGAAGACCGTACTTTGTCCACCGCCCGCCGGTGCGAGATGGTCATCAGCCAGGAGAGTGGACTTCCGGCGTCGGGGTTGAACTTCGCGGCGTTCTGCCAGACCTGGATGAAGACCTCCTGGGTGGTGTCCTCACTGAGTTCCGGGTCAATCAGGACCCTCCGGGCCATGCCAAAAACACGGCGGGACGTCAACTGGTAAAACTCCGCGAACGCGTCCTGGTCGCCCTGGGCAATGCGGCCCAGCAGTGTGGCAAGGCGTTGGCTGACGTCGGTCGGTGACTCTGTGACGGCTGCAGGGGCCTCATAATTCGGCGCGTTGGGAGTTTCCATCACTTCCAAGCATAGGTGTCCGGGCATTGGTTCAGGAGCAGCCAGGCCCAGGTTGCCGCAGGTGCCAAGCAGGCCTGGCAGATCCGTGCTCCTTGCGGCCTCCGCTGCCCTCACCTGCCGCTCCTTGTCCACTGTGGAATGTCTCAGGAGTGATTCGTGCCAGGAAGGTGTGTGGATTGGCCGGTTCAGGAAAAATCCGCCAACCTCTGGAGTGCCGCCGCGATCCGCCTTGGGCGGCCTGGTCAGGTTTTGGCTCCGGCGAATCCTTGCTGCCGCCACGCCTCATAGACCGCGATGGAGGCAGCATTCGCGAGGTTAAGCGACCGAAGCGCTGGGAGCATGGGCAGCCGCACCGTGGAGGTCACGTGTGGGTCGTGTTTGATGTGTTCAGGCAGGCCCACGGATTCCTGGCCGAACATCAGGACATCACCGGGCTGGTAAGCGATGTCCGTGTAGCTGGCGGCCCCGTCTGAGGTGAACGCGTACACACGCTCAGGCTCGAGCGCGATCCAGGCGTCTTCGATGCTCTTGTGGACGGTCACCACTGCGAGGTCGTGATAATCCAGGCCGGCGCGGCGGAGCTTGGCATCAGAAAAATCGAACCCCAGGGGTTCCACCAGGTGCAGCTCGGCACCGGTAATGGCTGCGAGCCGGATGGCATTGCCGGTGTTGCCCGGAATTTCGGGGGAGTGGAAGAGGATGCGGAACACCATCCCATCCTAGCCACTGCGGTCAGTGCATGCCCCGCAGAAGCCTGGCAAGCACGGACACATTGACCGTGTTGGGTACCGGGCCTGAGGAGAGGAACTGCTTGAGGCCGCGGACCAGCCCGGCAGCGTTTACTACCTGGACCGTCTCGAGGGCATCCGCGGACCTTCTGTGGCGGTCGATCACCGGCTCATGCAGGTTCCCGCCGGGGCTGTGCACAACGGTCCAGCCGGTGACGTTCATTTCAGGGAAGATGTCCTGCATTGCGCGGACAACGTGCGCCAACTGTGGAGGAGGGATGGAACGCCCACCGTGGTTCAGGGTCCTGCCGTCCCAGGCGTACGCGCCTTTGGGCAGAAGCATGGAACCGATAACCGCCAGGCGGTAGCCGGACAGCAGCACATGGTCGATGTGGCTGTTGTCCGCCGGTGACTGTAATCCGTTGATAAGCCGTGCGGCCGGTATGGCAGGCAGGATCTGCCTGCTGATGAGTTGAACGGTCCGCATTTCGCGCTGGATGCGGGCATCGGCTCCGAAGATGCCGCGCTTCCTTGGCATGCCGTGCACCTGTTGGCTGGCCTGGACGAGCGGAATGAGGGGGACCGCGCCGGCCCGCTCGAATGCGGCCGGGTCGTAGGGCGGAATGTAGACAGGGGCGTCGCCGGCCGTGTTGCGCGGCGTGTTGGGACGGTGGACCGTGGCTGACGCGTGGCTTCCGGCAGCCGGCGCGTCAAAGTGCGGACCGGCATCGGCGTTGCCAGAATCGCCCCCGGTCCCGGCAGCGTAGGAGCGGTCGTAGGCGCTTCTGCGTTTGGGATCGATGAGTGTTTCGTAGGCTGCGGTGACGCGGCGGAAGGCGGCAGCGTCACCGCCGTGATCGGGATGAGCCTTGCGGGCCGCACGGCGGTAAGCAACTTTGATCTCCTTATCAGTGGCTGTCACGGCGATACGGAGCACCTGGTAATGGGAGTTGCTGCTCTCGGTCAAGCACTTGTCCTTTTGTTGGTGTGGCCAGTCCACAGCGACGGGGAGGGCCCATAGTCAGGTAGGCCCAGTTTAACGGCCTATTCTGACAACGTCCGCGCCGGCAGTTGAGGTTCCCGTGGCTGGCATCATCGGCGCCAGTGGATGTGGATTACGCCTGATGCGCGGCCCGACGGCGGATCCTGGCGTAGCTGCCAGGGCCTGGTCCGCAGTCGGACCTGTTTCCATTCCGCACTGAAGGACCGCCGCGACGTTTAGACTCTTTGAGGGGCGGAGCGAAGTACGCCCGAGGCGCCGGACAGCCGGCCAGGCATTGGGGTGGAATGAAATCACGGGGGACCACAGCAACGTCGGCGACGACGCTGCTCACCGCATCTTTGTTGGGTGCCGCAGTGCTGGGCGGCTGCAGTATTGACGTCCAGGACCCGTCCGCCCCCAGGGTGGAACACTCGACCCCCGGACTGGCCACCCCCACCATCACCCCGGGCCATGACGCCGAGGCGGTGGCAGCCAAGGACCTTCCCTTGGCCGCCGGCGGGACACTGGCGTCCGGAACTCCTGTGGGCATTTCCGACGGGCTGAAAGACGCGCCCGGCTGGAAGCCAGTCAAGGAAAACGTCGCGGGGGAGAGCCAGTATGCCAAGAGCGATGGCTGCCTCGTCGCCGCGAAGGTGCGGACGAACCAGACCCCTCTGGTCGCCACTGATGACCGGGCCTCCACAGTTGGCCTCTTCGCCTACCTTGATCCGAGCATCCTCCCTGAATACCTCAAGACGGAAACCCTGCGCTGGGGCGGAGAGCCGGACAAGCCCGGCCCCCGTGTTGAGGTGCTGGTGCTGGAGCAGCCAGTTGCGCCGGGAGCGAAGGCGACGGCCGTCATGGCCCGTTTGTTTAGTATTCCGGCCTCGTCCGTCTACATTTCGGTTTCGTGCCCCGACGCGTCCACGCTGGCAGCGGCGCGCCAGGACGTGGCCGCCCGCCTGATCATCGTTCCCCCATCCACTTGAGCCCTCTCTCTTTTCCTGGCTTGATGCCAGGGGATCTTCCGGAGGGACGTGCGCTGGTGAGCATAACGCCGCCGACCACCAGCAGGCCGCCCAGGATTTGGGGCAAACTGATGGCCGCGCCCAACAGGACCGTGATGACGGCCGTAAAAACCACCATGAGGTTGAGGTAGTTGCCCGCCGTCCCAGGGGTAGTCGTCTTGAGGGCCAGGTTCCACAGGAGGTAGGCGCCGAGAGAGGGGAAGACCGCGATGTAAGCCAATGACCAACTGCCGGCTGCCGTCCCGGGCAGCTGTGCTCCTGTTGCCACGGCGACCGGAGCGAGGACCACAGTGGCCATCGCAACCTGAACTGCCGTAGCGGAGATCGCAGGGATCGGCAGGCGGCGGGCGATGATGGTGTAGAAACTCCACACGGCAACAGCGCCCAGCATCAGGAGTTCGCCCAGGTTGAAAGAAAACCTCAGCAACCGCTGGAAGTCACCGCCGGTCAGGACAAGCAGAACCCCGGAAAGCCCCAATCCGATGCCTCCCCAGCCGAGGACGCCGGGCCGGTCGCCGAGTACCACTGCAGCCAGGACAACGATCAGCGCAGGGTTGGCCGCCGTGATGAGCGAGGCATTCAAGGCGGATGTGTGCAGCAGTGCGGTGTAAAGAAGCAGTGTGTAGCCCCCCATGCCAAGGAAGCTAAGGAGTAGCAGCGTGGGCCAGTGTCGCAGGACAGCCCGCCAATCGGGGCGGTCCACTATCTGGGCCAAGGCAATTAACGGCAGGGCAGCGAAAGCCCAGCGCCAGAAGGTCAGTTCCACTGGAGTCATCGACGTCACCGCTGCCTGTCCCACCACAAAGTTCCCGGACCAGAAGAGCGTGGCCAGGACAAGGCAGATGGAGGCTTTGGGGGACGTTTTCACCGCTCGAATCTATACCAGGGCCGGCGGCTAGAATTGATGGGTGCCCGTTTACCTCGATCATGCAGCAACCACGCCCCTCTCCGCAGAGGCGCTGGCTGCCCTGACCCGGGAGCTGGCCCGCACCGGCAACCCGTCTTCCCTCCACGGCTCCGGCCGCCGGGCGCGCCGCTCAGTTGAAGACGCCCGGGAAACCCTTGCCGCAGCCGCCGGGGCGCACCCCTCCGAAGTCATTTTCACGTCCGGCGGTACGGAGGCGGACAACCTGGCCGTCAAGGGCCTGTTCTGGTCCCGATCGGGTGAGAACCCCGCCCGGCGGCGCATTCTGTGTTCCGCCGTCGAGCATCATGCCGTGCTGGACACCGTGGAATGGCTGGAACGGCATGAAGGTGCTGTGGTCACCTGGCTCCCGGTGGACGGCGACGGCGTCGTTGACCTTGCGGTCCTCAAAGCAGAACTGGCGCGGGAACCGGAAACCATTGCCCTGGTGACCGTGATGTGGGCAAACAACGAGGTGGGCAGCATCCAGCCCATCCCGGAAATCGTTGAGCTGGCCCACGCGGCCGGCGTGCCGGTCCATTCGGACGCAGTCCAGGCTTTTGGCTCGCTGCCCATCAATTTCAAGGCGTCAGGGCTGGATGCGATGTCCGTTTCCGGCCATAAGATCGGCGGGCCCGTTGGGGTTGGGGCATTGTTTCTGGGACGTGCCGTCAAGCTGACCCCCGTGCAGCATGGCGGCGGCCAGGAGCGGGACGTCCGCTCCGGAACCCTGGACACTGCTTCCATCGCCGCCTTCGCTGCGGCGGCCGAAGCCGTAACCGTCAGCCTTCCCGAGGAATCAGCCAGGATCACAGCCCTGCGCGACCGGCTCATCGACGGCGTACGGCGGTCCATCCCGGAAGCCGTCCCTCGGGGAGCCCCTGATGGGGGACGGCTACCCGGCAATGCGCATTTCACCTTCCCCGGCTGTGAAGGCGACTCCCTGCTCTTCCTATTGGACCTCGCCGGGGTGGAATCGTCCACGGGATCTGCCTGCACAGCCGGAGTACCGCGGCCCTCGCACGTGCTCCTCGCCATGGGACTGGACGAGGAAACCGCCCGCGGCGCGCAGCGGTTCAGCCTGGGCCACACGTCAACGGAAGCAGATGTTGACGCGCTGCTTGCGGCACTCCCGGATGCCTATTCCAGGGCTCGGGCGGCCGGGATGGCCGGGCACGAATCCTCCATCCAAACCGCAGGGACAGTGGCTCGTCAGGCCTCCGGCAGGAGCACCTGATCCAGGCCAGTTGAGGCGTCTGCAAGCCGCTCGGGCCTCACCTGGTGGCGGCCCGAGATGAGGGCTTTGATGACCTTCTGCGCGCCGGGGCCCTCCCTGCGGGGCCAGTTGACGCTCATGCCGGCCACCACGCGGGAGTCGCGCTGCCAGAACGCGATGAATTCCTTGTCCTCGAGCGAACCCCGGATCACCGGTTCCGTGCCGGTTGCCAGAGCGGGGAATCCTGAGTATTCCATGCTGACCTCGAACTGGTCCGTGTAGAAGTACGGGATGGTGCTGTGCGTGGCGTCCTGGCCCAGCATCGCCCGGGCTGCCACCTTGCCGCCGTTCAGGGCGTTGGACCAGTGCTCGCTGCGGTAGTGCTCTCCGGTGAACGGGTGCAGGGCGTTGGCGACGTCTCCTGCCGCGAAGATCCCCGGAACGCTGGTCCGCAGGGACGCGTCGGTGAGGATGCCGTTGTCTACTTTCAGTCCCGCAGTGTGTGCCAGACCGACGGCGGGTTCAACTCCCACGGCAATCACCACAACATCGGCAGGGAGGTCTTCCCCGCTGTCGGTGACCACTGCGGTGACGGCTCCGTTGGAACCCCTGAGTTCGTGGGCTGACGCCGGAAGCCTGAAGTCCACGCCGTGGGCTTCGTGAAGCGACCGGAAGAACCGGCCCAACTCCGGGCCGATCGCGGCGGCCAGCGGAACGTCTTCCAAGCCGAGCAACGTGACGTTGTTGCCATACGTAGCCGCGGCTGCTGCCAGTTCCATGCCTATCCAGCCGGAGCCGATCATCACTACGTTCTTTCCGCCCTGGTCCAGGGACTTCCGCAGCCAGCGGCTGTCATCAAGGGTGCGGAACGTGGTGACCCCTGATAACTCGCTCCCCGGCAGCGGAATGGTGCGCGGTACCGCGCCAGTGGCCAGCAGCAGCGACTGGTACGGCAGTGCCGTTCCGTCGTTCAGCAACACCGTGCCCGCGTCCGGCCGTATACCGGTGACGGACGCGCCAAGGCGGAGGTCGACGTCGTTCTCCTCGTACCAGTCCCGCGGCACGACCGCGGCTTTGTCTTCGCTTTCCCTGCCCAGCAGGTAGTCCTTCGAGAGGGGCGGGCGAATATAGGGGTTGTGGCCCTCGCTGCCAATCAGGATGACGGGGCCGGAGTATCCCTCGGACCGGAGCGTCCGCGCAGCAGTGGCACCTGCCAGGCCTGCCCCTACGATCACGATGTTTCCGTCAACCTGTCCTGCTGCCATGGTGCCTGCGCCTCCTGGGTTCGGTAGCTCAACTATGGCCGAACCTTGCAGGCATTAGAATAGGTAAGCGTGCATTGTGTTTTCCAGCGATGCAGCCAGGCTCCCAAAGCCCCACACAACCCCAAACACACTTCCACCCAACGGAAAGCCAGCATGCGAGTTTTAGCAGCCATGAGCGGCGGAGTCGACTCCGCCGTTGCCGCAGCACGTGCCGTCGAGGCCGGCCACGACGTCGTCGGTGTCCACTTGGCGCTATCCAGGATGCCCGGCACGCTACGGACAGGCAGCCGCGGCTGCTGCACCATCGAAGACTCCCGCGACGCCTGGCGGGCGTGCGACGTGCTCGGGATCCCGTACTACGTGTGGGATTTCTCCGAACGTTTCAAGGAGGATGTGGTCCAGGACTTCATCGACGAGTATGCTGCGGGCCGCACTCCGAATCCTTGCATGCGCTGCAATGAGCGCATCAAGTTCGCGGCGTTGCTGGAAAAGGCCATCGCCCTCGGCTTCGATGCTGTCTGCACCGGCCATTACGCCAAGGTCATCGAAGACACTGACGGTAACCCCGAACTGCACCGCGCAGCAGACTGGGCCAAGGACCAGAGCTACGTCCTCGGTGTCCTCACCCATGAGCAGCTCAAGCACTCCATGTTCCCGCTGGCCGACGCTCCGTCGAAGGCCGAAGTCCGCGCCGAAGCAGAACGCCGCGGATTGTCCGTGGCAAACAAGCCGGACAGCCACGACATCTGCTTTATTCCCGACGGCGACACCGCAGGCTGGCTGGCGGAAAAGATCGAGATGACCGCCGGGGACATCGTTGATGAAACCGGCACCAAGGTAGGCCAGCACCCCGGTGCCAACGCCTTTACCGTAGGCCAGCGGAGGGGCTTGAAGTTGGGCACCCCTGCCGCCGACGGGAAGCCGCGCTTTGTGCTGGAGATCCGGCCGAAGGAAAACAAGGTCGTGGTGGGACCGGAGGCACTCTTGGCCATCGACGAGATCCGTGGAATCAAGGTCTCCTGGGCTGGTCTTCCCATCGCGGAAATAGCCACGGGTGAGGACTTCGACTGCTACGCCCAGGTACGCGCGCATGGTGACCCCGTTCCGGCGACCGCCCGGATGGAAGCACCTGGGGCAGGCGAAGTTTCGGGGCAACTGGTAGTGACCCTCACGGAGCCGCTGCGCGGCGTCGCCCCCGGGCAGACGGTAGTCCTGTACCAAGGCACGCGAGTGCTGGGCCAGGCCACCATTGACGCCGCCCGTTCGTTGCAGCGCGCGCAGTTGTAGCCAGCCTAAGCCGGCGCGAATCTTCGGTAGAGGCCCCACCCGCCACGCGGGTTGGGGCCTCACCCGCATTAAAGTGAGAGTTCGAACCCATTCAGGTAAATTTTGTGTCTCAACTCACATAATGAATCGATTCACAACAGCTTGGTCTGATTGAATCTAGGCATCAGGACAGCGCGCTGCCCGCTCAAGCAAATACACCCCATTAGCGGGCGGCGAACGCGTACTCATCGAACAGAAAGTTCACAGATGATCAAGAGCACCAAAGCCTTGCGGAGCGCTATCGCGCTCGCGGGTGTTTCCGCTTTCGCATTGACGGCCTGCACGGGTCCCTCAGGTGGTGGCGGCGGAACGTCCACCGAAAGTGCCGGTGGCGGCGCCATTACCTACGGAACGACGGACAAAGTGGTCACGCTCGATCCCGCCGGATCCTACGACGGCGGTTCCTTCATGGTGATGAACCAGATCTATCCATTCCTGCTCAACTACAAGCCCGGTACGGCCGAAGCCAGCCCCGACATCGCGGAATCGGCATCGTTCACCAGCCCCACGGAATACACCGTCAAGCTGAAGTCTGGATTGAAGTTCGCCAACGGCAACACCCTCGACTCGTCCGACGTTGTGTTTTCGTTCAACCGGGTGAAAAAAATCGACGATCCCAATGGTCCCGCCTCCCTGTTGGCGAATATGGAGAAGATCGAAGCCACCGACCCCGACACCGTAGTATTCACCCTCAAGGCCGCCAACGACCAGGTCTTCCCGGGCGTGCTCGCGTCCAACCCGGGGCCGATCGTCGATGAGCAGGTGTTCCCGGCTGACAAGGTCATGGACGACGACGCCATCGTCGCCGCGAAGCCGTTCGCCGGCCAGTACACCATTGAAAGCTATAAAAAGAACGAACTTGTCAGCTTCAAACCAAACGCCGACTACCAGGGCATGCTGGGCAAGGCCTCCAATGACGGCGCTACGCTCAAGCACTACGCCGACCCCAACAACCTCAAACTCGACGTCCAGCAGGGCAACATTGACGTTGCGGGCAGGATCCTGACTGCCACGGACATCGCCGACCTTGAGAAGGACTCGAAGGTCAAGGTCCACAAGGGCCCGGGCGGGGAATTGCGGTACATGGTATTCAACTTCGACACCATGCCGTTCGGAGCGAAAACCCCCGACGCCGACCCCGCCAAGGCCCTGGCCGTTCGCCAGGCAGTGGCTCACCTCGTGGACCGGGATGTCATTGCCTCGCAGGTCTTCAAGAACACCTACACGCCGGTTTACTCCTACGTTCCGAAGGAGTTTGAAGGTGCAACAGAGCCCCTGAAGAGCCTCTACGGTGACGGCAGCGGCAAGCCGAGCCTCGACAAGGCCAAGAAGGTGCTCGCGGATGCCGGCGTCACTTCCGTTGTGGACCTGAAGCTGCAGTACACGGACCGCTACGGCACCTCCGCGGCGGACGAATACGCGCTGGTCAAGGGACAACTTGAGAAGTCGGGCCTCTTCACGGTGGACTTGAAGTCGACAGAGTGGACCACCTACACCAAGGAACGCCGCGCGGATGCCTACCCGGTCTACCAGCTCGGCTGGTTCCCGGACTACTCTGACGCCGACAACTACCTGACGCCCTTCTTCATCCCGGGCAACTTCCTCGGCAACCACTACGAAAACGCAGCGGTCACCGAAGTCGTGAACAAGCAGTTGGTCACCGCGGACAAGGCCGAACGAAGCAAGTTGCTGGGCGAAGCCCAGGAAGCGATCGCCAAGGACCTCTCGACACTGCCGATGCTGCAGGGCGCCCAGGTCATGGTCGCGGGAACGGATGTGAAGGGTGTTGAAAAGACGCTCGATGCATCCTTCAAGACACGGCTCGGTGTGATGTCCAAGTAGGTCCACCAGCCACCCGGCTCTGACCACGCAAAAGGCGGGGCGCCTACCGGCGTCCCGCCTCCTTGCTGGTCAACGGCCAGCGCCCCGGGGGAGCCGCTGGTCCAGGCCACCACACAACGAGGTACCAATGACAACATTGATAGACGCGCCGCCAAGCGACGCAGACGGAATTCTTCCGTCCACCAAGAAATCCTCCGGCGGGGGGCTCGGCCAATACATCCTGGTCAGGTTCCTGCTGATTTTCCCGACGATTTTCATCCTCGTCACCATGGTGTTTTTCCTTATGCGGATCACGGGTGACCCCATTACAGCGGCCATGGGAGGACGGCTGCCTGAAGACCAGCTTCAGGAACGGATCCACAACGCCGGGTACGACCGTCCCATCCTGGTCCAGTATTTTGAGTATCTCGGACAGCTGGCCACCGGAAACTTTGGCCGGACCCTCACAGACAACCGCGCCGTATCGGAGATGCTGACAACCTACGGGTCCGCCACCCTTGAGCTGTCCATCAACGCGTTGTTGATCGCCTTGCTGGTGGGAATCCCGCTCGGGATGATCGCGGCACACCGCCGCGACCACGCGCCCGACGCCGTCCTTCGGGTCTTCGCGATCCTTTGCTACGCGACGCCCGTTTTCTTCGCGGGCATGCTGCTCAAACTCACCTTCTCCGTCTGGCTTGGCTGGCTGCCTGTCGCTGGCCGGGCCAAGACGTCCAGCGAACTCGCCCTGACGTCCCTGCAGGCACCCACAGGCATCTACTGGCTGGACGCGCTGCGCAGCGGAAACATGGCAGCACTCGGTGACGTAGCAGCCCACGCAGTCCTGCCCGCTGTAGCGCTTGGCCTGCTGACCGCAGGTATCTTCCTGAGGCTGGTCCGAACCAATGTGATCGGGACCCTGGGCAAGGACTACGTCGAGGCCGGCCGCTCACGTGGAGTGAGTGAATTCCGGCTCGTGACGAAGCACGCCTACAAGCCGGCGCTCATTCCCATCATCACGGTGATGGGCCTACAGATCGCAGTGATGCTCGGCGGGGCAGTGCTGACAGAGAAGACCTTTGAATGGAAGGGCCTGGGATTCCAGTTGGCCAACTACCTGACGGCCCGCGACTTCGTGGCCGTGCAGGGCATCGTGGTCCTGCTGGCCATCATCGTCGCCATCACCAACTTCATCGTGGACATTTTGGCCGCGCTGATCGACCCCCGCGTGAGGTACTGACATGAGTGTGACAGCAGGTCCTGAGCCCCTCGTTAATCCCCGGGCAGCGTTTTACAAACGGCTTCCCGTTATTTCCCATTTCAATAAGAGCGTCGGACTGCAGCGCGGGATGCTGGTGGCCGGCCTCATCCTGACAGGCCTGTTCCTGCTCACGGCCCTGTTCGCACCGCTGATTGCGCCCTTTGGCTATTCACAACTCTCGGACGAAGCAGGCAATTTCCCCACTCAAGAAGCGCCGGGCGGCCAGCACCTGCTGGGCACCACGGTGGGAGGATATGACGTTTTCTCCCGAGTGGTGTGGGGTGCCCAGACCGCCGTCCTGGTAATTGTGGTCGCAGTCCTCATGTCCATTGTTATCGGTGTGGTTCTTGGACTCGTCAGTGGCTACTTGGGCGGCTGGCTTGACCGGATCCTTGTAGTCATTGCGGATGCCGTTTACGCCTTTCCATCACTCTTAGTTGCCATCGTCATGGCCATCGTCATCAGCGGCGGACAATCAAGCCTGATCGGCGGCATTTTCGCTGCCGGAACCGCCATCACCATGGTGTTCATTCCGCAGTACTTTCGGGTGATACGGGCCGAGGCAGTCAGGCTGAAAGCCGAGCCGTTCGTCGAGTCCGCCAAGGTGGTGGGAGCATCGAACATCCGCATCATGGGGCGGCACATTTACAAAAATGCCACCCGCACGCTCCCGCTGATATTCACCCTCAACGCCTCCGAAGCCATCCTCACCCTGGCCGCACTCGGCTTCCTGGGATTCGGTATTGAACCGAGCTCCGCTGCCGAATGGGGCTTTGACCTCAACAAGGCTCTGGCGGACACCACGTCAGGGATCTGGTGGACGGGCCTGTTCCCGGGCCTCGCCATTGTCCTGACCGTGGTGGGCCTGACGTTGGTGGGCGAAAGCATCAATGACCTGAACGATCCGCGCCTTCGCGGACGCAAGGCGGCCGGAGGCAAGGGCGGACCGGGTTCGACTGCCGGCGCTCAGGCTGCCATCGACGTGGAAGTGAGAGGATCTTGACCATCAACCTTGGTTCCGTAGGGGACAGGCACAGCCCGGCAGGCCAGCCGGTCCTGGAAATAGACCACCTCAAAGTCACCTTTGCCACCGACGGGGGCGATGTCTACGCCGTGAAGGACGTCAGCCTTGAGGTAAAGGCCGGAGAAGTCCTGGCCATTGTCGGGGAATCGGGTTCCGGCAAGACGGTGACCGCCAAGACAATTCTTGGGCTGCTCCCGGAAACGGCCACCAGCGGCGGGGCCGTGCTGATCAACGGAAACAACGTCATCAGCGTGAGTGCATCGAAACTGCGGCAGATCCGTGGGCGCGATGTGGCCATGGTGTTCCAGGAGCCCTCCACAGCCTTGAACCCGGTATTCACTGTGGGCTGGCAGATTGCCGAAGGCATCCGTGCCCATGCCGGCGGAGGGAAACGCGTCTCCGGCAAGGAAGCGAAAGCCCGGGCCATTGAGGCGCTGCGCAAAGTGGGGATCCCGGATCCGGAACATCGAGTGAACTACTATCCGCACCAGTTCTCCGGCGGCCAGAAGCAGCGCGTTGTTATCGCTGCGGCCCTGGCCCTGAACCCGGGGCTGATTGTGGCCGATGAACCCACCACGGCCCTGGACGTCACGGTGCAGGCTGAGATTCTGCAACTGCTGCGGGACCTGAGGGACAAGTACGGGACCTCCATCGTGCTGATCACACACAACATGGGCGTGGTGGCCGACCTGGCCGACCGCGTCGTAGTGATGTATCAGGGCGACGTAGTGGAGGAGGCAACCTCCCGCGTGCTTTTTGCCGAGCCCAAACAGGATTACACCAAGAAGCTGCTGGCGGCCGTACCCCACCTGGGGCACAACTCGGCGTCGGAGGGCATGACGGAACGCGCCCACCAAAAGGCCAAGGTCCTCGTGGAGGCGAGGAACCTGACCATCGAGTACCCCGGCCGGCTGGGGACACCGTCCTTCAAAGCCGTCGACGGCGTCAGCTTCACCGTGTCCGAAGGCGAGGTTTTTGGGCTCGTGGGGGAGTCCGGCTCGGGAAAGACCACTATTGGCCGGGCCATCGCGGGGCTGAATCGGACCACAGGCGGCAGCCTGAAGGTGCTGGGATACGAGATGCTGAACCTGAAGGAGCGGACGTTCAAGCCGCTACGGAAGGACATCGGCTTCGTTTTCCAGGATCCGGCGGCTTCCTTCAATCCCCAGCTGACCATCGGGGACTGCGTCGCGGAGCCGATGATCATCCACACCAACCCGAGCCCGGCGCAGGCACGCAAACGCGTTGGAGAGCTGCTCGAATCAGTCCAATTGCCGGCGTCGTACGCGGCACGATACCCGCATGAGCTCTCAGGCGGCCAACGCCAGCGGGCCTCGCTGGCCCGGGCCCTCATCCTGAACCCGAAGCTGCTGATCGCGGACGAACCGACGTCGGCCTTGGACGTTTCGGTGCAGGCCAAGGTCCTGGAGTTGTTCAAGGAAATCCAGGCCGAATTCGGTTTCGCGGCACTGTTCATCAGCCACGATCTCGCAGTGGTGGACATCCTGTCCCATTGGGTGGGTGTCCTTTACAAGGGGAAACTCGTGGAACAGGGGATCGGCAGCCAGGTCATGGGGGCGCCGCAGCACGATTACACCAAACGCCTCATTGCCTCGCTTCCGGTGCCTGATCCTGAGGAGCAGGCACGGCGCCGGGAAGAACACCGGGCATTGCTGGGAATCTGACCAGCCAGCGGGGATGGACACTCCGGCCGAACGAGGCCAGAGTGTCCATCCCGGGGGCACGGAAGGGACGACGGCGGGATGGCTGCGGCGCGAGCTTAACACCGCAAGGGTTTTCCGCCCCTGCCCATAGACTTGGACCATGACGCAGCACAACCACGACGTTCCTGACTCAGAAACCTACGACGCCGCCGCCAGCTCGCTGGCCGGACAGGTGGACAACTCGGTCATGGCGGAACTGCTGTCCATCCGCTCCAGCATCGACAACATCGATGCCACCTTGGTTTACCTGCTGGCGGAGCGGTTCAAGGCCACCCAGAAAGTGGGCTTCCTGAAGGCTGCCCACCGTCTCCCGGCGGGCGATCCCGGCCGTGAAACAGCCCAGATTGCACGGTTGAAACGCTTGGCCGAGGACGCCCATCTCGATCCCGCGTTCGCCGAAAAATTCCTGAACTTCATCATCGGCGAGGTGATCCGCCACCACGAAGCCATCGCCGAGGACCACCAGGCAGCCGCGGAAAACCACGAGGCCGCCGTACACACGAACGTCGGCGAGGGGACGCAGCAGCCCTCAGGAATCCCCTCCGGGCCTCAGACGTCCGTCGTAGCGTGAGGAACGCCAGCCCACAAGAGCCAGGCCGGAACCCACAGGGGCAGGCCAACCTGGCCCTAAACCAGCCCGAGTCACTCCCTGCCGGTCCGCAGGAGGTAACCGCTACGGGTCTTGGTTCCTGGCCGGGGGAGGACCCCGTAGAAGCGGCCCGCATTATCCGCGGCGAACTCGGCAGTCCGCACTTACCGTTCCTGGCCGAACTTCCCGACCGCGGAGTGGGCTCGGATGCCCTGGGTCGCACGGCGTCGCTGCTGGTTGAAATGGCAGTGGATGTCCAGCCGTTCGGCTGGCGGCTGGTGGACCGCCCCGGCAAGGACGTTCGCCGGGCCGCGTCGGCGTTGTCAACCGACATCAACGTCCTCGCGGACGTTGCCGGAGCGGAGGATGCCCCCGCCAGGGAGCTGAAGGTACAGCTGGTGGGCCCCATGACGCTTGCAGCAGGTCTCCACCTGCATAACGGCGAACGCGCCCTCCTTGACTACGGTGCCCGCCGGGACGTAGCTGCTTCCCTGGCGGCCGGCGTGGGAAGCTACCTGTCGCGGGTGTCCGCGGCAGTTCCCGGGGCACGCCTCGTGGTCCAGCTCGACGAACCGGACATCGCTGCCGTGCTGGCAGGGACCATTCCGACGTCGAGCGGTTACCGCACGCTGCGTGCAGTGGCGGGGCAGGAGGCCACCGAGTCCTGGAGTGTGGTGACCGCCGCCCTGCGGGAAGCCGGGGCCGCGGAAATCATCATTGCCGTGCCGGAAATCGAAGCCCCCTTTGACCGCATCCTGGCTGCCGGGGCGGACGGCATCGCGGTGCCCCTGAAGGCCCTGACATCACGGCAATGGGAGCAACTGGCGGGCGCCGTCGAGGGCGGCAAACAGCTGTGGGCCGGCGCGCTGGACGTGGGCTCTGGGACCCTGCCAAAAGTGCCCGACGTCGTCGAATCCGTTTGGCGGCCGTGGCACCAGCTCGGGTTGCCGGCGTCGTCCCTGCGTACCTTGCGGGTCACACCCTCCGCAGGCCTCGCCGGACAATCCCCGGCGGTGGCCACGGCAGTGCTTACCAGGCTTACGCAGGTGGCCGACGGGCTGAACCAGCTGGCACTGGGGTAGATACAGTCCGACGTCGCCAGGCAGTGCTGCGGGCCGCCTGTCAGGTCCGGTCCTCCCAGCGGTCCGGATGCGCGTATCGGGGCAGGAAACTCCGGGCCGAACTCCCGCCCGCATAGGGACGCAGCCGGTAGTCAAAGCTGCCGGCATACACCAGGACCAGCCCGATCTGCGGCTGGAGAACTTTGACCTGGATGCGGTGTTTGCCATGTTCCCCGGCGGCAGGGTCCCACCACTGCTCGGCGTAGGCTTTGGCATCGAGAGCGGGAGGCAGCGGGATCCGGAGCGGGCCGAGGAACAGCCGGGAAGCTTCCGAAACACCCCGGAGGCGGCCCGATTCCGTGACGCTGAGGTTCAAGTCGGTAACCAGCCGCCGGAACCGGCCCACGTAGTCCACCAGCCGTGGGCCGTCGTTTGATTCAGTCACGCTGGTTGTGTCCTGGAAGATCCGGGTCCGGCCAGGGAACCTGATCTCGCGCCGGGCTGTCAGGCTGGACCGTCCAAAGGGATCTTCGTGGGCATGGTTTTCGATCCTGAAAGGAATGCGCTCGCCGTACTCGGGGAAGAAGGCCTCCTCCCCGGACGTCAGTTTCAGCAGCGGTTGCAGCCAGCGCTGCCTGCAACCGACGACGTCGAACACGCCTTCGCCGATGCCGTACTGCCCCGAACCGGGCACGAGTGAAAAGTAGTCCTGGAGTTCTGGCTGCAGCCGGTCGAAGTCCGCACCCAGAGCCTGCCGGTATATAGGGATATTCATCATGACCTCCTGGTGGCTAAATGGGCGCCGGCGCTTTTCCGTGATCTCACAATCTACCCGCCGCCTTCAGCCGGATATACATGTCTGCCAAGCGAGGCGGCAACTGGTGGGGTTCGGCATCCACGACTTCCACCCCGTGCTGGCGGAGCTGGGCGGTAACGGCCTCGCGTTCCAGCAGCGTGCGTTCGGCCGCAGCAGCCCGGAAAACGCCAGCAGCAGTCTCACGTTCCTTGAGCATCTGGCCCAACAGCGGGTCACGCACAGCGGCCACCACCACCACGTGCTGGGCTGCCAGCCGCGTGGCCACAGGGATAAGCCCTTCCTCAGGGGCTCCGCCTTCGAGGGACGTCAGGAGCACCACCAGCGAACGGTGGGCCGATACGGCCCTGATCTGGCCCGGGATCCCCTGCCAGTCCATCTCTATCAGTTCGGCCTCCAAGGGAGCCATGGCCTGAACAAGCTGGCCCAGGAGGTTTCCGGACACTGCCGATCCGGCCCTTGCCCGCGGGCGCCGGTCGAAGGCAAGGAAGTCCACCCTGTCACCCCCGCGTTCGGCCAGGACCGCCAGCAACAGGGCAGCTTCCATGCCGGTGTCCAGGCGCGGCTCATCCTCGATCCGCGCCGCCGACGTCCGTGAAGTGTCCAGCACAATGACCACGCGCCTGTCCCGTTCCGGCCGCCAGGTCCGTACGACGACGGCGGAACGGCGGGCGGTGGCCCGCCAGTCAATCGACCGGACGTCATCACCGCGCACATAGTCCCGCAACGAATCGAACTCCGTGCCCGCCCCGCGGATCTGCACAGCAGCTTTGCCGTCAAGTTCACGCAATTTACGCAGTTTGGACGGCAGATGCCGGCGGGAGTGGAAGGGCGGCAGGACGCGGAGGGACCCCGGGCAGGGCACGGTGCGCTGCCGGGCCGCAAGCCGCAGCGGCCCGTAGGAACGGAGGGTGACGTGCGGAGCCAGGAGGACTCCGCGCCGGACGGGCCGGAGCGTAACCTGCACGCGGCGACGCTCACCGGCGGGGATGTCCAACGGCTGGACCGGGTGATGCGCCCCGGCCGAGGGCTGCCAGGCGTCCCGGATGAACCCACGCAACTGGCGCCTGCCCTGGTTGCGGACCGTCAGGATTGAATGGGCCACGCCGTTCAGGGTCACCTGGCCCGGATCCTGGCGCTGGACCTCGATGGCGCGCAGGGACGCCGCGAGGCCAAGCTCAAGGCCCAGGATTGCTGCGAGCACAACGATAACGGCCAGGACGGTCCACCATCCGGGCAACAACAGCACCGGCAACAGCCCCAGCAGGGCAAGGACCACAAAGCGCCCGGACAGTGCCATCCCGGTCAGCGGGGAACGGCCACGGAGGCCAGGATGCTGGTCAGCACGTCATCCACCCGGACGCCGTCCATTTGCGCTTCCGGGTGGAGTGCCACCCGGTGCCGGAGGCAGGGCAACGCCAGGGCCTTGACGTCGTCGGGGGTGATGAAGCTCCTGCCGGACATCCACGCCCAGGCCCGCGAGGTGTTCAGGAGCGCTGTGGCTCCCCGGGGAGAAACACCCAGCTGGAATGAAGGTGCCGCCCTGGTGGCGCGGACCAGGTCCACGATGTAGCCGATGATCTCGGGTTCGACGGCGACGTTGGCCACCGCCTGCCGCGCGCGCTCAAGGTCCTGCGCGCCGGCGACTGCCCGGACACCAGCGCCGGCCAGGTCTCGGGGGCTGAATCCGGACGCGTGCCGACGGATCACCTCCATCTCCTCCGTTCGGTTCGGAAGCGGCATGGTGAGCTTGAGCAGGAACCGGTCCAGTTGGGCCTCGGGCAGGGGGTAGGTCCCTTCGTACTCCACCGGGTTCTGCGTTGCTGCCACGAGGAAGGGCGCAGGCAATGGCCGGGAAACTCCGTCCACCGAAACCTGGCGCTCTTCCATTGCTTCCAGCAGCGATGCCTGAGTCTTAGGCGGTGTGCGGTTGATTTCGTCGGCCAGCAGGATATTGGTGAAGACCGGCCCCTCGCGGAAACTGAACTCCGAGGTGTGGGAGTCGTAAACCAAGGATCCCGTCACATCGCCGGGCATCAGGTCAGGAGTGAACTGTACGCGTTTGGTGTCCAGGCTCAACGACGCCGAGAGCGCCCGAACGAGCAGCGTCTTTGCCACGCCCGGTACGCCCTCGAGCAGTACATGCCCCTGGGCGAGGAGCGCGATCAGCATCCCGGTGACGGTCGAGTCCTGGCCCACCACGGCCTTGGCCACCTCGTTCCGGACCTCCAGGAGCGCCTGCCGCGCAGGATCGTGCTGCATAGGGTCCAGGATCTGCGGGCCGCGGAGGTGTTCATTCATCGGGTTCTTACCTCGTTCTCTAGGTTGTCCAGCTCCTGGGACCATCGCACCAGCCTGGCTTCGTTCACTGGCCGTTCATTGATCAATTCCCGCAGGCTGCCCTCAGGCCGGTCGACAATCCGCGCCACGGCCCGGGCAACGTCATCGGCCGAGGCATCGGGTCCCAGCCGCAGTTCTTTGGCCAGCCTGACCAACGTACCCGCCCGGAGGTTGTCCCGGGCGCGGTCCACGGCATGGGAATCGTGATAGAGGCGCGCCCTGCCCTCCGCGGTTTCCGCGGCCTTAACCACCACAGGCAGCGGCTCAAAAACGAGCGGACCAAAGCGGCGGCCACGCCAGAGGATGGCAAGGGCGGCGACGAACACCAGCCATGGACCGAGGAACGCCACCCAGTCAGGAGCGAGATCGTTGAGCGTTTGCGGGGATCCGGCTCCGCTCACGTCGGCCAGTCCGGGAAGGTACCAGACCAAGTCGCCGGAACCACCGAGGGTGCGGAGGGCAAGGGCCGAATGGCCGCGTTCATCGAGCCCGGCGTTGCTGATCAGTTCAGTGCTTCCCAGGACTGACAGTGTCCCGTCTTCGGTGGTCGCGAGCAGGCCGGCCTCTGAACCGGGCGGGCGGTAGCACACAGTGTTCCCGCCATCGCCCTCAACGCTGTACAGGAATCCGGACTCCCCGGAAACCGTTCCCGCTGTTTCGGCGGCGTCGTTCCAGCACCCGGGCTCCAGCGTGGGGGAGGTTTCAGGCACCACCCCGGCCTGGCTGATTCCGGCGTCCAGCGCCGTCAGGGTACTGAGCCGCGGAGTCACGAGCACCACGCGCGTGGCCTCTACGGTGAGCCGTTCCAGCTGCGATTCGTCAAGGATGCCGTTCCGGTCGTACAGCAGCAGCGTTGAATCCGTGCCGGCCTGCAGGGCAGCCAGTGCCGTGCTGAAGGAGTCGACGCCGGCAACATCCACCCCGTGCCGGCCCAGGATTTCGCTGACTGCCCGTCCGCCGTCGGGCCCTGCATTCCTTATGGACAGGGGAACCGAGTCACCCTTCGGGGCCAGTTGCGTGATGATCGTGACGGCCAGCGCGACGGCGAACACCGCAGCCGCGACTGCCTGGCCGCGGTGGCGCCTGCCCCAGCCCGCCAGCCCGCCAGCGACGGGCTGCGGGGTTGCATCACCAGATACGGCTGGGTGGGCGTCGATGTCCGTTGTCATGGGGCGCCCACAGGAGAGGCCGGAGCGTCGCCGGGCCTCAGGGACTGCAGGGAAGCCTCGAGGGCTGTCATGGCCTCGTAGTCAGCACGCTCTGCGGCGCCGTGGCCGTAGCGGATCCGGTCGAAGGTCCTGGCGGCCCGGTCGAGTCGCTGTGCCTCAGGAACAAAAACGCCGGCCAGTTCGCTTGCCACTTCGTCTGCGGTCCTGCCCGGCCTGGCGTCGAGGATGCTTCGGTCTTCGGCGGCCCGGACCAGCGCACGGAATCGGTGCACGACGGCGGCGCCCCAGTCTCCGCGGTCCGCTGCGGCTGCGGCGCTTCCCCGGTAGTCCGAGGCACTGACGGAGGTGTCGTCGTCGAACACCTCCTGCGGCTTCTTCGTGCGGGCGTTCAAGCGCGGCCGTGCTACGACAATGGCGGCGGCTATCAGGACTGCTATGACCACCCCCGTCAGCGGCGCCGCAATATTTCCTTCCAAGCCGGAAGGGCCGTCCAGCGATGCGAGCCAGTCCAGGAAGTCGCGCCACAGCGCATCCAGCCAGCCAGGTTCGGCACTTCGGTACTCAGGTTTGGCCAGTTCCTCCACGGCCCAGCGGCGGGCTTCGTCGGCGTCGGGCAGGACGGGAGGTTCAACGGACATCGGGCCAGGCACGGTACACGGGTCCTGCATTGTTGGAAGGTCCACCCTGTGCTGGCCAGCCGTGTACCGGGATGCCGCGGCCTGGAACGCCGTCGGGCTCGGCCCCGGATTCCATCAGGCGCAGAAGTGCGATGTCCAGGCCATCCTTCCGCATCCTCAAGTCCAGGTAGAGCAGGGCCATCACCGCCGTCTGGAAGGCGTAACCTACGGCGCCGACAAGTGCGGTGACGATGGCGGTGATGACGGCCACGACCACAGCTGCTGCCATCGCCTGATCCGAGCCGCCATGGGGCGAGACAACAGACGTATAGAACGCCGGAAGCAGGCTCACAGGGATGGTCACCACCTGGGCGATGACGCCCACCATGATGGCCACCACCAAGGTGATTCCCAGGACCCGCCACCAGTTTGCCCGGGTCAGCTGCCAGGACCTGCGGAGTCCGTCGATGGCGCCCAGTTCCTCGATGACGACCGCGGCAGGGGCCACCAGGATTTTGATATAGATCCAGATGAAAAGAGCGAAGCCGCCGAATCCGAAGGGGATCAGGATGAGCGCGCCAATTCCACCGGCTGCAGCGATCACGGCGACCGCCAGGCCTACAAACAGTGCTACGCCCAACAGCCAGCCGAGGACTATCAGGCAGGCAAGCCGGATGAGTGCGCCGGCATGTGCCTTGGCCAGCGTCCACATTTGCCGGAAGCCCGTGGTGCGGTTGAGGACGGAACGGGCCACGGGCACCACCATGGCCCCTTGGAGGACTGCCGAAAGGAATACCGTCAGGACGACTACGAGCAGGGTTGCTGCCAGGAAGGCCAAACCCGCCGCCGCCATGTCTTGATCGTTGAGGCCCTCGATCCAGCTTTCCAGGGAGGCTGCGGAGGCCACCGAGCCTGCCGTCAGGACGGCGGTCAGGACCACGGCCAGCGACTGGGCCAGCAGGGCCGCGCCCAACATTGCCTTGGCATTGCGCCTGATGGTCTGGAAGGAGCCGTCAATGATTTCGCCGAACATCAGCGGCCGCAACGGGATAATGCCGGGTTTGGGCGGGGCAACGTATTGCGGCTGGCGGTAGGGCGGCGGACCGCCGTAGGGGTTGTAGGGCGGCTGGCCCCACTGCGTTGGATGCGCCGGGCCAGTGGGTGGTCCCCATGTAGGCTGGCCTCCCCATTGGGGCGGGCCGAAACCAGGTTGCGGCTGCCATGGCGGCCCGCCGCCCCGTGGTGGCTGCTGCACGTTCGGATCCTGCTGTGACAACCTGTTCCTTCCCCCGAGCGGAACCGGACACTTGCGGGCGGGCGCCTGTTGCCGCAGGTCAGCGGCCAAGGCGTCCGGCGAGGGCCGGCACGATCCCAGCCTATAGTTCCGGCGCCCGGCATCATAGCGTTGCGCCATGCCGTGGCGGCGATCAACAGGACAAAGGGTGGTCAATAAGGGAATATATAACTATGAAGGCACGCATCCTGGTAGTTGACGATGACGAAGCGCTGGCCGAGATGATCGGAATTGTCCTGCGCAATGACGGCTTTGAGCCGGTCTTCTGCGCTGACGGCAGCCAGGCGCTGGATGTGTTCCGTTCATCGAAGCCGGACCTCGTGCTGCTGGACCTGATGCTTCCCGGCGTGGATGGCATTGAGGTCTGCCGGCAGATCCGGTCCGAATCGGACGTGCCCATCGTGATGCTCACTGCCAAGTCGGATACGTCCGACGTCGTCCGCGGACTGGAGTCCGGTGCCGATGATTATGTCCCCAAGCCGTTCAAACCAGCCGAGCTTGTGGCGCGGGTCAGGGCGCGGCTAAGGCCGGGGGACCAGAAGGCTCCCGAAACCCTTCGGATTGCCGATGTCACCATTGATGTGGCGGGCCACACCGTCAACCGCGGAAACGAACGCATTTCCCTCACTCCGCTGGAGTTCGATCTGTTGGTCGCCCTGGCCCGGAAGCCGTGGCAGGTGTTTACCCGGGAACTGCTGCTTGAGCAGGTCTGGGGATACCGCCATGCAGCGGATACGAGGCTGGTAAATGTCCATGTACAGCGCCTCCGGTCAAAGATCGAACGGGACCCGGAGGCCCCGGAAGTAGTATTGACGGTTCGTGGTGTCGGCTACAAAGCAGGTTCCTGACCCAACAGGAGCAGATGGCGGACGCGCTCCGGATGTATCCGCAGAAGACCACGCTGCACGTCCGGAAGAACATCACGCTGCCCCTGAGCACACAGACTCTTTGGCGGCTGGTCTTGAGCAGCTTCCCTTCCGCGCCCGGATCTGGAAACGCCGGGCAGTCATCGTCGGCCTCCGTGTTGCCCGCCTCATCCGCACTGGTATCAGCCGGTTCTTCCCAGCCTTGCGGTACATCGTGCAGTCCCTGCATCGCCGGTGGCGCCGTTCCCTGCAATTCCGGACGGTCCTGACAACGCTGCTGCTGGCTGTGACATCGTTTGCCGTGGTGGGTGCCTACCTCTCGAACCAGATCGCCAACAACCTGTTCCAGGAGCGCCTTACCCAGGCCGAGTCCGAGACCCGCTACAACGTTAAACAGGTTCAGGACACCTTTGACGGTGCCCAGGTCACCGACCAGTCCAGCGTCATCACCCTGGTCTACGACACCCTGAACGCGGTCGAGGGCCGGGGTTCGGTGATCCAGCGGCGGTACGTTTTTGAAGCCATGCCGCAGCAGACCAAGCCCCGCAACCGCTGGGTGGAATCCCGGGCTTCTGACCAACTGACAGTCAGTGTCATCCCGCCGGACCTGCGCAAGGCGGTTCAGGAATCCGGCAAGGACCAGTACTGGGCCTCTACAGTGATTCCCGTGGGCACCGAAGACCGGCCCGGCATTGCCGTCGGCAACAAGGTGACCTTCAACGGAACAGTGTATGAGCTCTATCTGATCTACGACCTGAACACCGCGCAGCAAACCCTCGATGAGATCCAGAGCGTACTTTGGGCCGGTGGGGCGGTGCTGGTGTTGATGATCGGCGCCATTGCCTGGTACGTGACACGCAACGTGGTCAGCCCGGTCAGCCATGCCGCCGTGGTCTCCGAAAAACTGGCGGCGGGCCAGTTGCAGGAGCGCATGGTAGTCAAGGGCGAGGACGAGGTAGCCCGCCTTGGAGCGTCGTTTAACCACATGGCCGCCAGCCTGCAGGAGCAGATCACCCAGCTGGCCACGCTGTCGCAAATGCAGCAGCGGTTCGTCTCGGACGTTTCCCATGAACTGCGGACACCGCTGACCACCGTCCGGATGGCGGCGGAAGTGCTCTTCGATGCGCGCCATGATTTCGATCCCATCAACAAACGCTCTGCTGAACTGCTGTACAACCAGGTGGAGAGGTTCCAATCACTGTTGTCCGACCTCCTGGAGATCTCGCGCTTTGACGCCGGTGTGGCCATGCTTGACGCCGAACCGGAGGATATCCTTCAGGTCATCGCCCATGTCATTGAAGGTGCCGCGCCCGTGGCGGCTGAATACGGTTCGGAGATCGTCCTTCGGGCGCCGGCGGGCGGGATCGTGGTGGAGATGGACTCACGCCGGATCGACAGGATTCTGCGAAACCTGATCCTGAACGCCGTGGAACACGGGGAAGGAAAGCCCGTGACAATCACAGTGGCCGCCAACCAGACGGCCGTCGGGGTGGCCGTGCGGGACCAAGGCATTGGCATGACTCCTGCCGAAGCTGCGCGGGTGTTTGACAGGTTCTGGCGAGCAGATCCCGCCCGGGCGCGCACTACCGGCGGAAGCGGGCTGGGGCTGTCCATTGCCATGGAAGACACCAAGCTTCACAACGGCTGGCTGCAGGCATGGGGGAAAAAGGGCAGTGGAGCCAACTTCCGGCTGACTGTACCCCTCCGGCAGGGTGAAGAGATCGACAAATCGCCGGTGCAGCTTGAACCGGAGGACATCGTGCTGCCGGACGTGCCAGCAGGGTCGAATGACGTCCTGGTCTTGGGTAAGGGCCCGGCGGCCGAGCCCGCTGGGGCTCAAACTGTTCGCAAGGAAGCGCCTCCATCATCAAAGACCGCAGTGCACGTGCCGCCCAAGGAGCCGTCATGACAGGCCCGCAGCCGCGTCGGCGCACCAAGGCAGCTGTCCTCCTGCTGCTGCTGGTTCTTTTCGTCGCCGGCTGCGCGCGGATCCCGACCGCCGGACCGGTCGGGAAGAGCACCGATGAAAGCGCGGGCAACCTGAACGCCCCGGTCTTCCTGCCGGCCGCGCCGCAGCCCGGTGCTGCCCCCGAGAACATCATTGAAGACTTTTATCGTGCCGGGAGTGGCTATGAGGATGACTACGCTGTTGCCCGCGAATATCTGACCCAGGCCTCCTCGGTGGCCTGGAAACCGGACCAGCGTGCCTTGGTGTACCGCGAGGCACGCGTGGTGCGCACTGCCGTCGAAAACGTCTATAACTACGAACTGGACGTGGCGTATACAGTCGACGCAGACGGGATCGCAACGCAAACCCCCGAGGGTACCAAGGAGAATATTCCCGCCACGGTAACCCAGGTGGACGGTGAGTGGCGGATCTCGGCCATTCCGGACGGGACAGCCATCCCGGAGGAGACCTTTAAGGTCATCTACGGCGCGTATCCGATCTACTTCTACGATCCGAGTTTCACCTACGCCGTTCCCGACGTCCGGTGGTTCATCAAGAACAAAACCGTCAAGGCAATGACCAGCGCCCTGCTCGCCGGCCCCGCCCCCTATCTCCGCGGTGCTGTGGTCAGTGCGTTCCCGTCCGGCATCAAACTTGCCAGGGAATCCGTCCCCGTCGTGTCAGGCGCGGCGCAGGTGGATCTCACGGCCAAGGAACTGTCTGAGGCGTCCACGGAGGACAGGTTGCGGATGCAGACGCAGCTCGCGCTGACCTTCCGCAGCCAGCCGGACGTAGTTAACGTTGAGCTGCGTGCCAACCAGGACCTGGTCCGGGTGGAGGACAACGGTTCGGTGCTGCCGCCTGTACAGAACAAGGGCGTCCCGGCCCGGCAGATCGCCGTCAGCGGCAATGAGTTGGTCCGCTATGAGAACAACCGTGTTTCCCCGCTGCCGGACATGCAGCCGGTGTCCGCCCTGGGTCCGCGCTACCCGGCGGAATCGCCGGTGTCCCAGAGCGTTGCCTTCCTCAATGAAAGCCGGACCACGCTCTACAGCATGGTCCCGGGCCAGCCCGCGAGGGCACTCACCACTCGCACCACGCTCACGCATCCGTCCTTCAGTCTCCATGACTGGGTATGGACGGCCGGCCCGGGGGCTGCCGGCGGTACGGAAATCGTGGCTTACCGGCCGGCGGGGGTGGCACAAGGCGCGGACGTGCCGAACGTTACCCTGGCTCCGGCGTGGCTTGCCGGAAGGACGGTGAAGGACCTGAGGGTTTCCCGTGAAGGCGTGCGGGTGCTTGTCATCTCCGAACAAAACGGGAAGACCCGAGTGCAGGTTGCGGGCGTCATCCGTGCGGCCGACGGGACACCAAAGGAGTTGACGCCGCCCATCACGCTGGCCACCGGGAGCGAACCGGACCAGGGTGTTTGGGTGAGTGACACCGTTGTGGCGGTCATGAAGGGCGCGGCAGCAGCAAACGTGACCCCTGAGCTGTTGTCGCTGACTTCAGGGCAGCCACAGCAGCTCGCGCCGTGGCCCGGTCTGGTGGGGCTCAGTGCGGGCAACGGCGCCGAGGAGATCTACGGCCAATCCGCCGACGGCATCTTCCAGCGGCTGGGGAACGGCTGGTCGCCGCAGCTCAAGGGCCCGGTTGACCCGTCCTTTGCCGGCTGAGCGCAGCGTGCCGGTCTTTTCCACATAGGAGGCGCAGGCCCTTCGCCGGGAGTCTCCGGGCCGGCAGGATGAAGGGGTGTCCGCACCAGCATCCACCGAAAACAAAGACGGCACCGCCCGTCTGCTGGCCATTGATTCGTTGCCCGCGGATCCAGACCTTCGGCCGACGTCACTGCAAGCGGCCAAACACAGGGGAGTGCACCGCCGGCGGCTGATGCGTGCAGCCGACCTGGGGGCCGCCGCAGCTGCTGAGTTGCTGGCGCTGGCCGTCCCCGTCGACTGCGTCTGCTGCGGCGCTGAAGACCTGGTCCTGTGCGTGGCCTGCGAACGGCGGGTCCGGCACTTGACCCGCCACCCGTTCCGGGCCGAAGCGCAGGCGCCTGCACTCATGGATGTCGACGGCAGCGTGATACTCCCCGTCGTGGCGGCCGGCGCATACCGGGACGAGCTGGCGCAGGCGGTCCTTTCATTTAAGGGCCACGGCCAGCACCAGCTCAGGCGTGTTCTGTCGCGGGCACTGGTCCGCGCCATCGCTGCCGCTGCGCAGCACGAAGACCAGATCGCCCTGGTGCCTGTTCCGAGCAGCACCGGTGCCTTCGTGCGGAGGGGTTTCAGCCCTGTGCATCTGCTGCTTGGCCCTGCGAGCAGGCTGACGGACACTCCAGTGTTTGATGTGCTGCGGAAGTCGCGGTGGCGAAGGGGACCCGGAGGGCTGCCCGGCGGTCAAAAAGGCCTGGGCCGTGGAGCCCGCGCCAGCCGCGTCCGTGGATCGATGAGGGTCCCGGCGCGGAAGGCCGACGGCGTAGCCGGCCGCGGCTGCATCATCATCGACGACGTGCTGACCACCGGTGCGACACTCGCCGAAGCTGCCCGCGCACTGCACGAAAGCGGGGCCATTGTGGCCGGCGCAGTGGTCCTCGCAGCGACACGCCCCCCCGATTCAGCTGGCGGCGGAACGGTATCGGCGGAAGCTGGCGGAATGGGGCCTGACATAGAAAAAAATAAACGAAGAAAGGATGAATAACCTGTGGCTATGAACTAACGTCGGTTGTGGGTACCAAGAACAGATGTACCTGTCGATAGCGGCTCGGAAAGGGGCTCGACTGTCAAGCAGATCGGCCCTAGGAAGTGCCGCCGTCGTGTCACCGAAGTCATTTGGAGGGCACCATGGAGTTTATGATCAGCGGACGAAATCTGACGGTCTCAGACCGCTTCCGCGAATATGCCGGTGAAAAGATCTCGAAGATCGAATCGCTCGGCGACAAGGTCCAGCGGGTGGATGCGAAGGTCTCGAAAGAAACCAACGCCCGCCAGGCCGGCGACCAGCTCACCGTTGAAGTGACTGTCCTGGGACGTGGGCCCGTAATCCGTGCCGAAGCCAGCGCCGCAGACAAATTCGCTGCCTTCGACCTCGCCTATAACAAGCTGCTTGAACGTCTTCGCCGCGCAAAGGACCGCAAGAAGGTCCACCACGGACGCCACACGCCCAAGGCGGTCCGCGAAGCTACCGCGTCATTGGAGCCAGCAAGTGCCCATGAGCCCATTTATGTCGAGGCAAGCCACCGTAACGAACCGGCGGCCGTGGCAGCCGAAAAATCGCCGTACGACGTTGAGAACGACATTCCGGCTGGGGATTCGCCCGTACTGATCAGGCGCAAGGTCTTCCCCGCAGCATCCCTCTCGCTTGACGATGCCGTGGACAACATGGAACTGGTGGGTCACGATTTCTACTTGTTTGTGGACAAAGCCACGAACACACCTTCCGTCGTTTACCGCCGCCGCGGCTGGACATACGGCGTCATTACCCTGGACCATGAGTGCGAACCGGGCGAACAGGTTGTTGAAGAAAAGATCCTTGCCTACCGCTCGGATGACGAGGCTGCCAGGATCTAGGGTGGTGTACACCATCCATCGAAAGGACTGATGTGGCGGCGACGCTGAGCCTTGAACAGGCGCGGCGGATCGCACTGGCAGCCCAAGGCCTGGACAAAGGACGGCCCTCCGGACCCGTGACTTCACGGACGGTGGGCCGTACCTTTGCCCAGCTGCAGCTGGTCCAGATCGATTCCGTAAATGTGGTCTCGCGGAGCCACTTTCTTCCTTTTTTCTCGCGCTTGGGCAACTACGACCGCAGCATTCTGCAGCGGATGTCCAGCACGCACCCGCGGCGAATGATGGAGTACTGGGCACATGAAGCCAGTTACATCCGGCCCGAGCATTACCAGGACCTGGTGCAGTGGCAGAAGCGTAAGTGGGTTGGGGCCGCGGCCATGGACCCGGTGCTGCGCGAAGCCGTGGCCGGAAAGATCCTGGACGTTCTGGCCCGCGGACGTGCCATGACGGCGGCTGAACTGACAGTGGAAATCGGGCATGTCGAGGACCGCCGGGATGACAACTGGGGGTGGAACTGGAATGCCGTCAAAAGGGTTCTGGAACATTTGTTTGAAGCCGGCCTCGTTTCCGCGGCGTCGCGAACGGAACAGTTCGAGCGCAGATATACGCTCACCGCGAGGGTTGTCCCCGATCGGCAAGCCCCGGCGGAGGGCCCGCGGGACCCTGACGAGTCCATGTATCGGCTGATCGATGCGGCAGCCCAGGCCCACGGCATCGGAACACTGAGATGTTTCGCTGACTATTTCCGCATGCCGATCAAGCCCGCTGGCGCTGCAGTAGAACGTCTGGTGGGTTCCGGACGGCTGGAGCCAGTGACCGTTACCGGCTGGAACAGAAAGGTCTACCGGCACGCTGAAGCCAGGATGCCGCGTCGGGCCGCAGGCCGGGCCCTCTTGAGTCCCTTTGACTCGTTGGTCTTTGAACGCCGTCGACTTGAGGAACTGTTTGGCTTCCACTACCGCATCGAGATTTACACCCCCGAGCACCGGCGGCGCTTCGGATACTACGTGCTCCCGTTCCTGCTGGGCGAAAGCTTGGTGGCGCGGGTCGACCTCAAGGCCGACCGTGCGGCCGGAAAGCTGTTGGTCAGGTCCGCCTACGGCGAGCCGGACGCCCCGCCGGAGACCGCCGTCGAACTTGCAGCCGAGCTGGAACTGATGGCTGAATGGCTTGGGCTGGGGGACGTTCTGGTCAGCCCGACAGGAGACCTGGCGGGGGACCTGGCTGCAGCCGTTGGAGCGGCTGGAAGTGCTATCCGCTCTCAGGGAACACAGGCATCGCGGCCGGTGTCTCTCCCGTAGACTAAAAACGCCAGAATTCGGCGGCAGAGACTGGGAGCATCTTCACGTGGCATCACTTATCGAAAAACTTCTCCGTACGGGTGACAAAAAAACCCTGCGTCAACTGCGGAACTATGCCGATTCCATTAATGCTCTCGAAGACTCGTTCAAGACGTTTACTGATGCCGAACTCCGGGAAGAAACCGACCGCCTGCGGGCGCGCCACCAGGACGGCGAGAAGCTGGATGACCTTCTGCCAGAGGCCTTTGCCGCAGTGCGGGAGGCCTCATCCAGAACCTTGGGCATGCGCCACTTTGATGTCCAGATGATGGGCGGCGCCGCCCTTCATCTGGGCAATATCGCCGAGATGAAGACTGGTGAAGGTAAAACCCTGGTGGCCACTGCTCCGGCCTACCTCAACGCCCTGACCGGCAACGGCGTCCATGTCATCACGGTTAACGACTACCTGGCCGAATACCAGTCAGACCTGATGGGCCGCGTTTACCGGTTCCTCGGCCTGACCAGCGGATGCATCCTGTCCAACCAGGATCCGTCCGTTCGCCGGGAGCAGTATGCCGCGGACATCACCTACGGCACTAACAACGAATTCGGTTTCGACTACCTGCGCGACAACATGGCTTGGGACAAGTCCGAGCTGGTCCAGCGTGGGCACCACTTCGCCATCGTGGATGAGGTCGACTCCATCCTGATCGACGAGGCCCGCACGCCGCTGATTATCTCCGGGCCCGCCCAAGGTGACACCAACCGCTGGTACAGCGAGTTCGCCAAGGTAGTTCTCCGCCTGCAGCCTGAACACGACTACGAGGTGGACGAGAAGAAGCGCACGGTCGGCGTCCTGGAAAGCGGTATTGAAAAAGTCGAGGACTACCTTGGTATCCAGAACCTCTACGAGTCTGCCAACACACCGCTCATCGGCTTCCTGAACAACGCCATCAAGGCCAAGGAACTGTTCAAGCGCGACAAGGACTACGTCATCCTGGACGGCGAAGTCCTGATCGTCGACGAACATACTGGCCGTATCCTTGCCGGCCGGCGGTACAACGAGGGGATGCACCAGGCGATCGAGGCTAAAGAAGGCGTCGAGATCAAGGCTGAGAACCAGACCCTTGCCACGGTGACGCTTCAGAACTATTTCCGCATGTACGGCAAGCTCTCCGGCATGACGGGCACCGCGGAGACCGAGGCCGCAGAGTTCATGGGCACCTACAAGCTCGGCGTTGTGGCTATTCCCACCAACCGCGACATGCAGCGGATCGACCAGTCCGACCTCGTGTTCAAAAACGAAAAAGTGAAGTTCGACGCCGTGGTGAAGGATATTGCTGAGCGCCACGAAAACGGCCAGCCCGTCCTGGTGGGCACCACGAGCGTCGAGAAGAGCGAATACCTTTCCGGGCTGCTCGCCAAGGAGGGCATCAGGCACGAAGTCCTGAACGCCAAGAACCATGCCCGCGAGGCTGCCATTGTGGCCCAGGCTGGCCGCAAGGGTGCTGTCACTGTCGCAACGAACATGGCCGGCCGTGGCACCGACATCATGTTGGGCGGCAATGCCGAATTCACGGCTGTCGCTGAGCTCGCCAAGCGCGGACTGGACCCCGAAGAGAACTCCGAGGAGTACGAGGCCGCGTGGCCGGCTGCCTTCGAAGCGGCCAAGCAGTCGGTCAAAGACGAGCACGAGGAAGTGCTGAGCCTCGGCGGGCTCTATGTCCTGGGCACCGAACGGCACGAGTCCCGCCGCATTGACAACCAGCTCAGGGGCCGCTCCGGCCGTCAGGGTGATCCCGGCGAATCGCGGTTCTACCTTTCCCTGACCGATGACCTGATGCGGCTCTTCAACTCAGGGGCAGCAGAGCGCCTGATGAACAGTTCGGTGCCGGACGATGTCGCGCTCGAATCCAAGCTGGTGTCCCGCGCCATCGCCTCTGCCCAGGGGCAGGTGGAGGGCCGCAACGCCGAACAGCGCAAGAACGTCCTGAAGTACGACGACGTCCTGAATCGGCAGCGCGAAGCAATATACGGCGACCGTCGGCGGATCCTTGAAGGCGACGACCTGCACGAAAAGGTGCAGTTCTTTATCGAAGACACCATCACTGCTCTTATCGACGCCGCCACAGCCGAAGGCAACGGCGATGACTGGGACTACAACCAGCTCTGGACCAACCTGAGAACCCTCTATCCGGTGAGCGTTACCGCAGAGGACATCATCGAAGAGGCCGGCGGAAAGTCCCGGCTCACCGTGGAGTTCCTCAAGGAAGAGCTTCTTTCCGACGCCAAGCTGGTGTACCAGGCGCGTGAGGAGGCCATCGGCTCGGACAGCATGCGCGAGCTGGAGCGCAGGGTGGTGCTCTCCGTCATAGGGCGCAAGTGGCAGGAACATCTTTATGAGATGGACTACCTTAAGGAAGGCATTGGCTTGCGTGCCATGGCCCAGCGTGACCCGCTCGTGGAGTATCAGCGCGAGGGTTTCACAATGTTCCAGAGCATGATGGAAGCCATCCGTGAGGAGAGCGTGGGTTTCCTGTTCAACCTTGAAGTGGAGGTAACCCCGGCACAGGATGTTGTGGTTGCCGATGCCGCAGGCGGGCACACCGAGCACGTTGAGCCACAGATCCATGCCGCTGGCCTGGAAGCACCGGAGAAGCCTGCGCAGCTGCAGTACACGGCACCGGGTGAAGACGGCGCAAGCCAGACACGCGTAGAAAGCCGTTCATCCGGACGGTCGGGCAACCCGGCTAAGGCGGCCGTGCAGGATGCCAGCAAGAAGCCAGCCAAGAAGAAGCGCCGCTGATCACTGGCAAATGAACAACGACGTCTGACCCAAGACGTGAGAACCACAGGGAAGGGCCCGGAACCAGAGTTCCGGGCCCTTCCCTGTGACTCCGGCTGCGGGGGATCAGCCAATCACGAGTTCAGTGACGCGCCACAGCTCCTTGCTTTGTTCCAGCCGGACAGCCACCGCACGTGCCCGCACGTCGTCAACGACGACGGCGCTTGCTTCGTAGATGCCCGGAGCGGCCTCGCACAGCCGGACTGACCTCACGACGGAGTTTTTGTGCAGCCTCGCCAACGACGGCGACGATGAGCGGGCAAGCTCGCGCCGGATCAGCGACGCGCGGTGTTGCAGAGCCGAAAGGCAGCGCGGGTCCAGCCGGCGGGCAAGTTGATGGACTGGGCGAATTCCTGCCAAGACCTCCATTGAAGCCTGGACGGTGCTCCGTATGATTGCCAGGACCTCCGCCTTTTCATCGACGGCCCTGAGGGGACGCGGGGCATGTCCCGTCCTGTCAGGCACCAGCCGCACGGCTGGAGATAGCTTTGAAACAGGCGCTGCTGGGCGGATCGGCGTTACTGCACTCATGGTTTCCCCTTTTCGTATTGTGCTGCGCGTTTTCGTCAGCTAGGCCGCGGCGGGTGGTTTCAGGACTTGGCCCGGGAGCAGGACGTCCGGGTTCTCACCAATTTGAGTTTTGTTGGCCTGGTACCAACGAGGCCAGTGCAGGGCCACCTCGACGTCAGAGGCGGTGGATCCCAGGTCCCGGGCCGCGATGTCCCAGAGCGTGTCCCCGGCAAGTACTGTGACGCCTGCCCGCGCTGTCGGAGGCGCCTGCCTGGCCCGCGAGGGCGAGGCGACAACGAGGTCTGGTTCAGTAATGGGGGAAGTTGGCCGCCAGTTCGGATGCATCCCCGACAGGGGAGCCTGATGTTCCAACGCCATACCCCCGGAGTCAGTTGATACTTGGGCAATTGTGCCGGCGGTAGGTACCCATACAGCCGGCGCCGCGACGGATTGCGTTGGGCCCCAGCCAGGTCCGGAAACCCGTTCATCGGCATGGGCGAGAGGGGTGGAGACGATCTGAACGGCCAAGAATGCGAGCGCGAGCCGGCGCATAAAAGCCGGACAGAACCTGCTTGCCGTAGCGGCCGCGCGTTTCCGGCCCGTGCGTTCCAAGGCTGCCGCGAGGAAGGCGCAGGACATGCAGAGTATCCACCAGCCGGCAACTCCCACGCCCGCCGCGGTTGTGGCGGCACCGAGCAATTGGTCCAGATCAGGTCCGGGTCTGCCCGCGGCGGCGAGGACCCACGGTGCCGCGAGTCCATGTCCTGCGACCAACAGGAAGCCGCCCAACAATAGGACGGCCGATGCCATGCCGGCGTCAGTGCCAAGCTTCCCCTGCCCTGTTGCTGCCATGGCTACTCCTTGGTCTTTGATGCTGTTTAGTGCCGTTTGGTGTATCTAAACATAGTTTGCGCCACTTTACTTGTTTTTGTCCATGCGTTGGAGTGAATCAGGATGTGAATTGACCTCACGGCGGGGTCGCCTTACTCTGGCCGAATGCGTTGGGATGCCCTGTTCAATGACATGGAGGCCCAGTTTGCCGAAGGCGACAGGCTTTCGATGGAGGCCGAAATCTCTGAACGCGCCAGAGTGGATGCAGCCGGACTCTGTTTGGCGGACCGCCTGCGTGGATCCTTGGGAACCATCGTGAAGGTGCACCTCGTCTCCGGTGCTTTTTTGGAAGGGACCCTGACATTTGCGGGGGCTGATGCCTTTGTCCTGAATGACAAGCGGCACCAGGTGCTGATTCCGCACGGTGCCGTTTTGAGGTATGCCGGATTAGGCCGGTTTTCCGTGGGTGAGCCTTCTGCGGTGCGCAGCCGCATTGGCCTGTCGAATGCCCTTCGTGCCCTGGCCCGGGACCGGTGGGAGCTGACAGTCACGCTCCGAGGGGCGGATCTGGAGGACTCCGGAGTGACGGGCGTCATCGACAAGGTAGGCCGCGACTACATCGACCTGGCTGCGCTCCGGCACGGGGAAGCCCGACGGGCTCTGAATGTGGGACAGGTGTCTACTATTCCGTTTTCCGCCCTTGCCTCCGTCAGGTCACCGTTCAGAAGCGAAATGTAGCCCTCATGTTGTTGGCGTCCGGCAGGGACAGGGCCGAATCAGACTGATTTTGACTTGGATTTCTGGATCATCCGGCTCGCTTCGGCGTAGCGTTCCTCGATGTACTGCTCCAGCATCTTTTCCTCCACGCGCCATTGGCCGCGGCCGCCAACCTGGATCGCCTTGAGTTCGCCGCTGCGGACCAGTGCATAGGCTGCCGGCGAGTTGATCTGGAGTTGCTCTGCGACGTCTGCAAGGGTGAGGAATCGGGGCATAATGCCATTTTGCCACTTCAGGGGCCCTTCGGTGCAGTTTTCCACAATCTGATGCTCTTTGGCCTTTTTGACTTCCTGTTCAGCCTTCCATGCCGTAACAATGAGGTTGTCCGGCGTGCGGCTAACTGCGCCGGTGCGGAGCGAGGGGGAGACTGCGCGTGAGTATTGATAGTGGGACCACATCGGCGAGGTTGAAACGGCCTTCCTGGAAGGATCCTCGGCTTCTTGTTGGCGTTTTGCTTGTCCTTGCCTCCGTGGCGGGCGTTATTTCGCTTGTCGGCAGCGCCGACAGGACGACCGAGGTCTATGCGGCCCGCGATGCCATCGCGGTCGGTGAGGCGCTGACGCAGGACAACGTGGTCCGCGCCAAAGTGCGGCTAGGTGATACCGAACAGCACTACTTCACTGTCGAGGGCGGCCTGCCTGAAGGTGCGGTGGCAGTCCAACGAATTGGAAAGGACCAGCTCGTTCCGCGGGAAAGTCTGGGCACCGCCGATGCCCTGGACCGCAAGCCCGTAGCGGTTACGGTAGAGCAGGTGCTGCCAAACCAAGCCGTAGCCGGTACAAGGGTGGACGTGTGGGTTGCCTTACCCGATACGAAGAATGGATACAACGAGCCGAAACTGCTCCTTCCAAACGCCGAAATTGCGCAGGTCACGTCGGGCTCTACAGCGTTGGGTTCGTCGCGAAGCACCGTGCTGATGGTTCTGGTGTCAGATAGCCAAATGCCAGCGCTGCTGGGCGCCCAGGCCAATCAAGCCAAGATCGCCGTGGTGTGGAACCCTGGCGGGGCCGCTTCGTGAGCATCCCCGTAGTGACCGTCGGGCAGGCGCAGGAAGATGTTGTCGGCGGACTCGAACGGTTGCACGGTCCGGTCACGGTGGTCCGTCGATGCGCCGAACTCACAGAATTGCTCGCCGCCTGCCAAAGTGGTTTGGCCCGCGCCGCCGTGGTCGCGGACGGATGTGAAGGATTGACCGCCTCCCTTGTGGACAGGCTTGGCGCCGTCGGCGTGGTGATCATCGCCCTCACTGATGATCCTGATGAGGCATCCCGGCTCCGCGGAATCGGTGTCGCGTCAGCTCTTTCGGGTGTTGAGCCTGCCGCGTTGGCGGCACGGATTTCCGAGGCTGTCGGCCGATTGGGGGGTTCCTTGAAGCCCGGCAATCCATCGTCCGGCCTGGCCGATCCCTCCGCGGCGTTAAGGCCTGTGCCTGCAGTGCCGGAGGAGGTTCCGGACGCTCCCGGTGCCGGCAGCATCATTGCTGTCTGGGGTCCCACAGGATCGCCCGGACGGACCTTCGTAGCCGTGAATATGGCGGGCGAGCTTGCCGCTGAGGGCAAATCCGTGCTGCTCATTGATGCCGACAGCTACGGGGCCAGCGTTGCGGCGGTCCTGGGCCTCTTGGACGAATCGGCAGGCCTGGCACAGGCCTGCCGGCTCGCGGACCAGGGACTTCTTGACGCCGACGCAATGCTCAGGATTGCCGCGCCAGTGGCAACCAGGCTTGGCACATTCCGGGTCCTGACCGGCATTACCCGGGCGGACAGATGGACCGAACTGCGCGCGGCAGCCCTTTCCCTGGTTCTTGACCGGGCCCGGGATATCGCCGATGTCGTGGTCATCGATACGGGATTCTGCCTGGAAGCGGATGAAGAGCTCAGTTTCGACACCATGGCCCCGCGACGCAACGCAGCCACGCTGCGGAGCCTCGAACTCGCTGACACGGTCTATGCCATCGGGTCGGCAGACCCTCTCGGCGTGCCCCGGCTGGTCCGCGGCGTGGCCGAACTTGAGCTCGCCGTCCCGCATGTTGCTCCGATTGTGGTGATGAACAAGGTCCGTGCCGGCGCTGTCGGCAGGGCGCCCGAACGCCAACTGCGCGACGCGTGGAACAGGTATGGACCAGCCGCGGGAATCAGTGCGTTCCTGCCGGCAGACGCTCCCGCTGCCGATTCGGCCCTGCTCGGAGGCTCGCTGCTACTTGAATCCTCGCCCGAATCGAAGCTGAGGGCTGCGATCGCTCAATTGGTCTGTGCATCAGTCCAGCAAAAAGGCAGATCCTCTGTATTTTCTTCCACAGCGAGGCGCCGACTAAAGGGTTAGGCTCACCATAAGGGCTGCAAAGGTGCAGCATTAATCTTGTGATGGAGGCGTTTGTCGATGTCGTCTGGATCCAGCGTGGAGGATCAACCCCTTGCCATTGGGGACCGTGAAGGTTTCCTGGGGGACTACTACCAGCATCTAGCCGAAGAGGATGCGCGCAGTTATTCGCAGGATGTGCTTGCCTCCCGGGCCGAGATGCACCGCGAGGTCGCCGCCGTTCGCCTGCCCGGCCAAGCCAAGATCGCGATCAGCACGGAGGCGGACAGCAGCGTTGTGTATGTTGTCACGGACGACATGCCGTTCCTCGTTGACTCGGTTAACGCTGAGTTGGTCCGCCAGAACTCTGCTATCCACCTGGTCATCCACCCCCTTTTCGTGGTCACCCGCAATCGCGAATCGGGACAGCTGGTCAGGGTCGACCGCGTGCCGTCCCAGTTCGGAATTTCCAGCGGCGACACCGCCGCCATGCCCAGCATGTCGCACCTCATCGCTACAGGCGACAACGCGTCCCACATGGAGTCCTGGATCGCCGTAGAAATCGATCGCACCAATGACGACGCCCGGGACGCACTGCTTGCCGGCCTGGAACGCGTCCTGGGTGATGTCCGGGCCGCCGTCGAGGACTGGCCAAAGATGCGCAACAAGGCCCTGCAGATTGCCGAGAGCCTGGACAAAGTTGCCAACCCTGCCCAGATCACGGAGCTGAGACAGGCCCAGGATCTCCTCCGCTGGCTCGATGAAGGAAACTTCACCTTCCTGGGCTACCGGGAATACGACCTCATTAACGTCGACGGCGAAGACGTCCTCGAGCTGCGCGAAGACAGCGGGCTCGGACTCCTGCGGGCTGCAGCTGACTCCCACCATGTCCAGCACCTGACTGACGCCGGCCGGAAGAAGGCGCGTGAAAAGCGCGCACTCGTAATTACCAAGGCCAACTCAAGGTCAACGGTGCACCGGCCCGCGTACCTCGATTACATTGGCGTGAAGAGCTTCGACGCCGCGGGAAACGTCAACGGTGAGCGACGCTTCATTGGACTGTTTGCCACCAGCGCCTACGCCGGGTCGGTTCGCAACATCCCCATCGTCAGGGAAAAGGTGGATGCCGTCCTGAGGAGTGCCGGCTTCCCGCCTGATTCGCATTCCGGCAAGGACCTGTTGGGAATCCTGGAGACATATCCGCGCGACGAGCTGTTCCAGATCGAGATCCCGGACCTCGCGGCGACCGCGATGGGGATCCAGCGGCTGCAGGAACGCCGCCGCACCCGGCTGTTCCTTCGGCCGGATATTTACGGCCGGTTCATGTCCGCCCTCGTATACCTTCCGCGTGACAGGTACACCACCAACGTACGGCTCCGCATAGAGGACGAGTTGCGGGAAACGTTCCAGGCCGTCTCCATCGACTACGAAGCCCGGATGACCGAGTCCGCCCTGGCTCGCCTGTTCTTCCGCATCCGCCTGCCTAAAGGCGCCGACGTCAGCCACGTTGACGCCGAAGAGTTGGAGAAACGGCTGGTTCGTGCTGCCCGCTCATGGAGCGAAGGCATCGCAGAAGTCCTGCGAGGGCGCGAGGACGATGACCAGGCCAAGGAACTGGCCTCCATCTGGTCGGAGGCGTTCCCGGCGAGCTACCGCGTGGACTACGAAGTCGAGGAGGCCCTCCAGGACATCTCCCGCTTCGAAAAGTACGGCGCCGAAGCGGAACGCATCGCTGGGGCCAAGCAGGAGCGACCGGGTGTCCATGTCTATCTCCCCGAAGGCGCAGGAGCGACCCTCGAGGAAGACGCCCGGGTCAAGCTCTACATGCTGGAACCCAAAAGCCTCAGCCAGATTCTGCCCTATTTCCACAACATGGGCCTTGAGGTACTGGATGAGCGGCCTTTCGAGATCGAGACGGCTGACCGCCGCGACTTCTTCCTTTACGACCTTGGGCTCAAGTACCCGGCTGGTGTAGACCCGGTAGCCACCGGCGAACTGCTGGCAGACTCCTTCGGGGCCGCGGTCTCCGGTGCCATTGAATCGGACAGCTTCGACCGCCTCGTGCTCCGTGAGGGAATGCACTGGCGCCAGATCACCGTTTTGCGGGCCTACGCGCGCTACATGCGGCAGATGGGAAACACCAACTCCTTCGGGTTCATCGCTGACACCCTGCTTGCCAATCCTGCGGTGACCAAAGGCCTCAGCGCGCTCTTCGCAGCCCGTTTCGATCCCGCTGTCGATGAAAATCAGCGGGCCGCGACCCAGGGCTCTGTCCGGGCTGCACTGAACGAAGCGATCGAACAGGTCGCAACCCTAGACGCCGATCGTATTCTCCGCACCTTCGTGAACCTGATCGAAGCCACGCTGCGCACCAATTACTACCAGTTCAAGCAGCACTTGAGCTTCAAGCTGGATCCGACGAATATCGACGGGCTGCCATTCCCGCGGCCGAAGTTCGAGATCTGGGTGTATTCGCCAAGGGTGGAAGGCGTGCACTTGCGGTTTGGCAAGGTGGCACGCGGCGGACTTCGCTGGTCTGATCGCCGCGAAGACTTCCGGACCGAGATCCTGGGCCTGGTGAAGGCCCAGACCGTCAAGAACGCGGTGATCGTCCCCACCGGTGCCAAGGGCGGCTTCTTCGCCAAACGGCTCCCTGATCCGGCAGCAGACCGCGCGGCCTGGATGGCCGAGGGCATTGAAAGCTACAAGACCTTCATCCGAGGGTTGCTGGACCTTACGGATAACCTGGTTACCAGCCCTGACGGCGAAAACCTCGTGCCGCCGTCGGACGTTGTGCGGCACGACGACGACGACTCCTACCTTGTGGTGGCGGCGGACAAGGGAACGGCTACCTTCTCCGACATCGCCAACGGCCTGGCCGCCGAGTACGGTTTCTGGCTTGGAGATGCCTTCGCCTCCGGCGGTTCCGTAGGCTACGACCACAAAGCCATGGGGATTACGGCGCGCGGCGCCTGGGAATCGGTCAAGCGCCACTTCAGTGAATTGGACCTGGACACCCAGACCCAGCCCTTCACCGTCGTCGGTGTCGGGGACATGTCAGGTGACGTCTTTGGCAACGGCATGCTCCTGTCCCGCCATATCCGCCTGCTCGCCGCCTTCGACCACCGCCACATTTTCCTCGACCCCAATCCCGATGAGGAATCGTCTTATGCTGAGCGACAGCGGTTGTTCGAACTGCCCCGCTCCTCGTGGGATGACTACGACAAATCGCTGATTAGCGAGGGCGGCGGCGTTTTCGTCCGCCAGGCCAAGACTGTCCCTGTTTCCGAGCAGGTGCGTGCGGCGCTGGGCCTCCCGGAATCCACCACCCAGCTGAGCCCGCCGGAACTTCTTCGCGCAATTCTGTTGGCGCCTGCCGATTTGCTCTACAACGGCGGAATCGGAACATATGTGAAGGCAAGCACCGAGTCGAATGCCTCCGTCGGGGACAAAGCGAATGACGCCATCCGGGTGGATGGCCGTGACCTGCGGGTGAAAGTCGTCGGTGAAGGCGGCAACCTGGGGATGACCCAACGCGGGCGCATCGAGGCAGCACTGCAGGGCGTGATCCTCAACACTGATGCCATCGACAACTCGGCTGGCGTGGACTGCTCCGACCACGAAGTCAACATCAAGATCTTCGTGGACCGGATGGTGGCCGCTGGCAAACTCTCCGCAGAAGAACGCGCCGGATTCCTCTCGTCGATGACCGAGGAGGTGGGCAGGCTGGTGCTCCAGGACAACATTGACCAGAACATCCTGCTCCTGAACGACCGGATGCGTGTTGCCGAGTGGAGCCCCAGCTATGAACGCCTGATGGATTGGCTTGAAAAATCAGCCGACCTCAAGCGTGATCTGGAAGCCCTGCCTTCCACGGAGTCGTTGCGGGAAAGGCTGACCCAAGGACAGGGCCTGACGTCCCCGGAACTTTCGGTACTGGCGGCGTACGCCAAGATCGAGCTGACCTCCGCCTTGCGGGAAAGCGACCTCGCCGACGATCCCTGGTTCCGCAGCACTCTGCGGGCCTACTTCCCCCGTCAGCTCCGCGAACGGTTTGATGCCGAGCTCGACACACATCCGCTGCGGCGGGAGATCATCGCGACCGTTGTGGCGAACGACATGATCAACATGGGCGGCATCACCTTCGCCTTCCGGACGATTGAAGAGACGTCCGCCACGGAAGTCGCTGTTGCCAAGGCGTTCGTGGCCCTCCGCGAGATTTACGAGCTGGACGTCATGGTGGATGAACTCAACAGCCTCCCGGCGTCTTTCCCCACGGAGCACTGGAGCACCGTCCACCTGGACATTCGGCGGCTGCTGGATCGCGCCGTGCGCTGGCTCGTCGGGCAAGGCGGAGCCAGCAGGCCCATCGCTGATATCGTCGCCGAATTCAAACCGGTCATGGATCCCATGCGAGCCCGCCTCCTCGACTATGTGAGAGGTGACGACCGGGAGCGTCTCTCCGCTTGGCTTGAAGAAGCCAGGGAATGGAAGCTGCCGGAAGGCCTGGCTCTGCGCTGGGCTGAACTCTTTGAAAGTTTCGTGCTCCTGGACATTGCCAAGATCGCCAAGGTCCGCAAGGATCCGGTCGAGGAGATCGCCTCCGTTTACTACACCGTGTTTAATCGCTTCCACGCTGATGCCCTGCTCGAAAGAATCAGCAGCCTGCCAAGGCAGGACAGGTGGCAGGCGCTGGCACGTGCGGCCTTGCGGGACGACCTCTACTCGACGGTGTCGGACATGACCATGGCGGTGCTCGAATCCACCGGTTCGGGGCTTTCGCCGGAGGACCGGCTGAAGGAATGGGAAAGCCAGAACGCTGAACAGCTGGGCAGGGCCAAGAGCATGTTCGACGAGGTCAATTCCCTCGAAGCGGACGATATGGCGTCACTGTCGGTAGCATTGAGGCTCTTGAGGTCAATCGTCCGACGCTAGGGATACTGGCGTCGCAACTGGAGGTGCAGTGGCAATCTTTACGGACCCCATCAGGGAACATGCTGATTTCGGGCCGGGCGATGCCGAATGGCTGCACCTCCTGGTGGGTGACTGGCAGATGGTTGCCGACCTCGCGTTTGCGGACCTGGCCCTCTGGTTCCCCCACCCGGACTACGGCTATGTGGCGTTGGCGCACGTCCGGCCGTCCACCACGCACACCGTTTTCCACGGGGACTTTGTGGGGGAGGGTATCAGGTCGGATCTGCAGCCCCTTGTGGACAAGGCATGGTCCAGCCGTGCCATTGAACGGTCCAGCGAAACAAACTGGAGCAGCGACATGGCTCTGCGGGTTGAGGCCGTGCCCATGGTCCGCAACGGCCGCACCTTGGCCGTTGTAACCACTCATATGGATCTGTCCAGTTCTCGAATGCCCTCAAGGCTGGAACTCACCTATCGGCAATGTGCCTATGACTTGCTGCGAATGGGCACGTTGGGGCTGTGGCCAGATTTTGCCTCGCCCACTGGATCCCGTCGTGGCGCACCGCGGGTGGGAGACGGCCTGATCAGGCTCGACGCTGAGGGCATCGTGCAGTATGCGAGCCCTAACGGCGTGTCCGCCTTCCGGCGGCTGGGCGACGGTGAATCGTTGGAGGGACGTTCGCTTGCGGAGGTGACAGCCAGCCTGCTGAAGGACAGGCGAATGGTCGATGAGACGCTGCCACTGGTGGTGACGGGCCGCATGCCGTGGCGCAGTGAGATTGAATCCCGCGGCGTGAGCCTGTCCCTGCGGGCAATTCCGCTTCGTGATGAGCAACACCGTTTTGGGGCGCTCGTTCTATGCCGCGACGTTTCCGAACTGAGGCGGCGCGAAATGGAACTCGTGACCAAAGACGCGACCATCCGCGAGATCCACCACAGGGTGAAGAACAATCTGCAGACCGTGGCGGCGCTGCTGCGTATGCAGTCGCGCCGCATGGTCAGCGATGAGGCCAAGCAGGGCCTGGAGCAGGCGATGCGCCGCGTAGCCACCATTGCCCTGGTCCACGAAACGCTCTCACAGGGGCTCGCGCAAAGTGTTGACTTCGACGAACTGATCGGGCGCCAGTTCAGGCTGTCCGCTGAGGTTGCGTCACCTTCGCAGCAAGTCAAGACTCAACGGGCAGGGTTGTTCGGCGAACTGCCCAGTGACTTCGCGACCCCGCTGGCGCTGGTGATTAATGAATTGGTGACCAACGCCGTCGAGCACGGCCTCGAGGGACGCACGGGGACTGTATGGCTTCTGGCTGACCGTTCTGAAGGGGACGACGGTGAAGAACTGCTGACGGTTACCGTCGCAGATGACGGCGTGGGCCTGCCGGAGACCCCGCATGTCGAGGGACTGGGGCTCCAGATCGTCCGGACACTGGTAACCAGTGAGCTCGGCGGCACCATCGCGTGGCAGCCCCGGGAGGGCGGGGGAACCGCCGTCCGGATCCGGCTGAGCCTCATGCCGAAGTAATCGCCGCACGTGCGCTTGCCGTAGTCATCCGCCTGCCAAAAGGAATGGCCGCAACCCCTTGGGGTTGCGGCCATTGCTGTCTGTTGTTGCCTTAGCTCAAATCACGAGGCCCGGCGGGCGCGGGCGGCCCGCCGCTTCAGTGCGCGACGCTCGTCCTCGCTCATGCCGCCCCAGACGCCGGCATCCTGTCCGGACTCCAGCGCCCACTGGAGGCAGGTATCAACAACGGGGCAGCGGCGGCAAACGCTTTTGGCTTCCTCGATTTGGAGGAGGGCAGGGCCCGTGTTTCCGACCGGGAAAAACAGTTCCGGGTCCTTGTCAAGGCACGCTGCGCGGTTACGCCAATCCATGCTGATCAGTTGCTCCATTTCTGGGAAGAGCTCTTTGTGAAATTATTCACTAGTAGCTACAAAGGAAAGGGGCCCTGCGGGCCCCCTTGGTCATCTGAATTAAGCCTGTCATGTTAACGCTGTGTAAACAAGGGGTAATTAGGCTTGAAATCCCCGGAAAGCTGAGCGATACATCACATCGGTGTTAGTGGCCCTCACCACTGTCCGACTATGTCCGGTAGGGTGCCAGTGTGTCAAGACCCCCCGTACCCCCCTCGAACGCCCTTCCCGACCCTGATGCTGAAGAACCTGGACGGACAGCCGTGCGGCCCCGGGCCATCACGGTCATCGTTTCTGTCGTCGCTTCTGAAGCCACAGCTTTGCTTGGTGCAGCTGCCTGGTACGGATACGAACTCGTTACCGGTTCCCCGGTTCTCTCCTTCTGGGGAGCCGTCTTCACTTTGGCACTGCTCCTCGCCTTTGCCGCGTGGCTCTATGCAGTGGGTCATTTCCTGTACCGCGGATACCGCTGGACCCGGGCGGCTAGTTTAGTGGCCCAGCTTTTCGTCCTGACCATCGGATTCCCAACCCTGACGGGGGGCCTTGTCTGGGCAGGTCTTGCCATGCTCATCCCGGCGGTCCTTGTCATCGTCCTCCTCTTCGACAAGCGGGTTGTTACTTATGCGTCAAGGACCGGCGGTTCCGCGCCGGCCATCTGACGGGCCACGCTCCCTTCTTTCGTGGCAGGCCGAACCCAGCCCAGCTGGATCGGGAGCGGCCGGCCGTTTGCTATCAGAATGCTCCGACCCGGTGGCGGAGTGGGCTCCACCTCGAACCTGACTCCAAACAGGTCGCCGTCCATGACGCTTCGGGGCGCGATCAGCATCCCGTTCCCCGTGCCCCGGGTGCTGAGCGCCAAAGGTACTCGCTGGGTCAGCAGGGGACTGTACCCGGCAGTGAAAATCACACTGACCCCTCTTCCGTTAAGTTCCGCAAGATCCTGGTGTGTTGACTGCGGGAGCAAATCGGCATCATCGACAAGCGCGATGGCGTGCCGGTCCACAGCCCCGGCCGCAGCCTCCCGAAGCACACCGGCCCAGTATTCGCATGGTCCGACACCCTCATCCGGGGCCAGCCACCGAGCTGACCGTCCGTTGAGCGCCGGCAACACGTGCAGAAAGTTGGTCTTGCCGGCACCAGGCCCACCGAGCACGGCGAAAACTCCGCCAGAGGAAATCCGGAGTGAGGCCGGGGCCAATTCGTCGCCGCCGAGGCCAATGAGAAAGGTCCGTGGGCCGGGCTGGGCGGCTGCAGTCCTCGGAGCCGTGGCCACCAGAAGGTCTGATGTCGCGTCCCCTCCGGGTATTCCTCGGGCCACGAGGTCCTCTACCGTGATTCTCGTAGGCAGTGGTTCCACGCGGAAGGGTCGGCTGATGACGGAGTGGCCGCCGGCTTTCTCCGCGGCAGGCCACAGGGATTCTTCGCCACCAGGGTGGGCATAAAACTGGCAAACGGCAGTTTTGCCGGCCGATACCGGTCCGAAGGCCACCGCTCTGCCAGGGACTGGAGCAGTGGTGGGCATCTTCGGCCAGGCAAGGCGGCTGTCGTCGTTCGCGCCACATGGAAAATAGACACGGTTCGGCACCGACGCGAAGAATCTGGCTGTCACCAGTTCGCGTTGTCCCGAAATAGCGACGATGATTCCTGCACGGCCGCCGTCGCGGAGAAGGTCGTGGACCAGGTCTTCCGCCCAGGCCAGCGGCCCCGACCGGAGGGACGAGGCCCACGTTCCCCATCCTGCGATGACCAACAGCAGGGGAGTCCGATGACCGTCCCTGGAGCCCATCAGCCGCTCAGACAGCTCCTGTTTGAGTCGTTCCAGTATCCGTACAGCCCGTCGGAGGTCATGCGGACCAGCTTGAGCACCGAGGCGGCCGCCCCAGTCGATGCCGTCCAGGGAAGCGTCCGCGTCAAGGATGTAGAAATGAGCCTCGGACGAATGCGATGCGAGGGCACTGACGGCCACCGCCAGAGCCTCGGGCAGGCCTGACGCAGGTGCTCCAACGAGCCCCAGATGCCCGTGTTCGGCGGGAAGCCAGTCGAGCGGTGCTATCCGCTGCTCGTCCGGAAGATCCATGAGGCCAAGGCGGATGACCCAGTCCTGCGGTGCGCCATTCCGGGACGCTGGGGCAGGGCAAATATCTTGGACAGCTGACGCCAACGGTGGCTCCAGGATGAACGGGAGTGGCGGTGCGACCGGTGGCCTTGCCGGCTGGCCCTCCAGGACCTCCCACAGGCTGGACATTATGCTGGCGAGGGGCGCGGCAGCCAGCGTGGGGGTCAGGTCCTCGTTGTCGGCGACCTGAGTACGTTCGATGTCTGGGTCCTTGAGCACATCAGACGAAAGACGAACACGGACCCCATCGGGGAGGCTCGTTTGTGCCGGATCCTGCAAGGACGCTGCCTGAAATTCGATCGGATCTTCCGTGCCGCGGACAAGGAAGGCCCTTCCTGGTGTCCTCAGGCTGATGTGTGACGCGGCGTTGGAATTGATGATGTCCAGCGACTCCAGATCGGATTGGACACGCAGGGCGATGCTCGTCGTCACGTTGGCGCGAATATCTGCTGTCAAAGCCCCCTGCGGGCGCTGTGTCGCCATGATCAGATGGATGCCCAGGGAGCGCCCGATAGCGGCGATCCTCATGAGTTCCGTCAGGGCCGCGGGCGCCTGGTCAACAAGCATCCGGAACTCATCAATGACCACAACGAGGTGGGCTAACACTGGATCCCCATCTGTCCGGGCAGCGCGATACGAAGCCAAATCGGGTGCCTGCGCGGATGCCAGTAATTCCTCACGGAGCCGGATCTCGGCCCGAAGTGATATCAGCGACCGCTCAAGCTCGTGATGTGCAAGGTCAGTCAGCATTCCCACACAGTGCGGAAGGCCCAGGAGCGGTCCCAGGCCGGAGCCGCCTTTGAAGTCCACAAACAGGAAATTAATGCGGTCCGGCGGGTAAGAGAGGGCTAACGCGATGGTCATGCTGCGCAGGAGTTCGGATTTTCCCGACCCAGTGGTCCCTGCTACCAGCAAATGGGGTCCGTCCCGTTGGAGATCCAGCACGCGTTCGCCGTCGGCGGACTGACCGATTGGCACGGCCAGTCCGGGCCGGTGGCGGGACGCTACCCACCGGGCCGACGTTTCAGCGCTGCCGGGGTCGAGCAGGTCGCGTAGAAGGCAGGATTGCGGCACGAGTCTGTCCAGCGGGGCGGCGTCGCGGGCGTGCAGCCGACAAAAGCGGTTGAAGACGTCACGGGGAGCGAGGTCCGGTACGAAGCGCGTTGGGCCCCCCGGTCCCTGCAGTTGGCCTGCACGGTATGACAGTTCAATATCGGCCAGCGCCATCATGGCGGACCGGGGGCGGAAATGGATGACTTGCCAGTGGTTTTCGATCGCGAGCGCGATGACGTCGACCTCGTCCGAGTCTCCGGCGTCGACGACCAAAAGCACACCGGGTGTTTTTGGGGGAGCGCCCTCCGGTGCCAGCACGGCAGTTGCCGCGGCAGCTGTGGCTGTCAGCGTGACATCCGACAGAAAACGGGCGCTGAGTGGAAGCTGCGCGGCTGGCCCATGCACTGCAACGCGGATGTGTGCGGCCCTCGGATAACCAGCCAATTGCATGATGAGTGACCGCATAAGACCTTCCACGGACTCGTGTGGGCCGCTGACGACGGTGACGCGGCGGGCAGGATCAAGGGTCAGCGGCAGTACTCCGGCCGACGGAATTCTCAGATCCGGTGCGGCCGGCTCGAAACGGATATTGGCCGGTTGGACTGCCAGCCCGAGGCGTAGCCAGATCCCTTGTTGGCCGGAACTTTGCTCACCCGAAGTGCCGGACGGCAGGCCACTGGCGAGAACCAGTTCGGAAAGGGGCGGGCCGGCGCGTCGACGGCGGTCCTGGTCCTGGCGGAGCGCGTTCGCAACCGCTGTGGACAATTCCTTTCGCTGGCGTCTTCCGGAGAGGACCGGTACCAGAACGGATACGGCAGACACTGCCGTGAAAGCGAGGAACATCCACATGCCTGTGACGACCGCCAGCCCCACCCCAATGGCCAGTGGGAGCCCGGCCGTCAGCACAAGCGCGGCGCGGTTTCCGGATTCCACACGCCGGTTGATCACCAGCGGTTCCTGCACGTCTGTCCCTGCGGGTCCCAATTTCGGGCCCTCAGGATCCATAAAGACCAGCGACATCGAGGAGTTGCCGCACCGGATGACGGAGCCGGTTGCTATCACCGTATTTCGCACATACTCGCCGTCGACCTCCGTCCCGTTGGCACTGTCCAGGTCCTCGATGGTGATGGCGGTGTCGGAAACCAACAGACGGGCATGCTGCCTGGACAGGTCAGGATCGGGGACGACTATGTCCGTGTTGCTTCGCCCGATGGTGTAGCTTCCTCGTCCCAGGGGCACTACCGTCCCGGCGCCGGCGCCGCTATGGACTGCCAAGGCGAGCGGTGCCGACAAGCTGTCGACTCGTCGTGGCCTGAGGGCGGGGCTCCGCGTGCCGCCGTCGACTATTACCGCCCCGTTCACCAGCGGCGGCTCGCCGACTGTCAGGGAGGAGAGTTGCACGCCGTCCACGGACAGGGCACCGGTGCCGAATCCGGTTTCCAGCGCTGCCTGAATTTCCGCACCACACGTTCCCACGGTGGCGTCCACCGTGAGTTCCAATGGTGGTTGGGCTTTCCCCGTGCCGGGGCTGCGAACCAGAGTGCACTCGAGCGGCATGATGGTGAATTCCTAACGGTGGGCCGGTCTACGCGTCCACGCTAGTAACACGGTGGGCATGCTGTCCCGCTTGGAGTGTCCCATGTGGATAAGCAGCGTCTTCGTTGGGTGATGGCGCGCTCCGCGCGCTGGCGGACTGTAACATCCGAGGCAGGCCTCCCGCCGGGTTTGGCCAGCCGCTGCAGCGTCTCGGGTAGGCTAGAACAGCAGACTTTGCACAACATTGCGCTGCCCGTATTCGAAACTGGAGATTTTGTGACTGCTGACCTCGTCATTGTAGGGTCGGGCTTTTTTGGCCTGACAATCGCAGAACAGGCCGCGACTGAGCTCGGCTTGAAGGTGGTCGTTATCGATCGTCGACACCACATCGGTGGGAACGCCTACAGCGAAAAAGAAGAGCAGACCGGGATCGAGGTGCACCGCTACGGTGCCCACCTTTTCCATACGTCCAATGAACGGGTGTGGGAGTACGTCAACCGGTTCACGACTTTCACCAATTACGTCCACAAGGTCTATGGCGTGCACAAGGGCGAGGTCTATTCGCTCCCCATCAACCTGGCCACCATTAACCAGTTCTTCCGCGCCAACCTGACGCCAGGCCAGGCACAGGCCCTGATCCAGGAGCAGGCCGGAGAGCTCGCCGGGACTGATCCGCAGAACCTCAACGACAAAGGCATCCAGCTCATTGGCCGGCCGCTGTATGAAGCGTTCATCAAGCACTACACCGGCAAGCAGTGGCAAACGGATCCCAAGGACCTGCCCGCCGGAATCATCTCCCGGCTACCGGTGCGGTATAACTACGACAACCGCTACTTCAACGACACGTACGAGGGCCTGCCCACCAACGGCTATACCGCGTGGATCGAGAAGATGGCGGAGCATCCGAACATCGAGGTGCGCCTCAACACGGACTTCTTCGACGAAACGCAGGAGTACAGCAAGGACAAGGTTGTCGGCAATATCCCGGTGATCTACACGGGTCCGATAGACCGCTATTTCGACTTCGCTGAAGGTGACCTTTCCTGGCGCACCATCGACTTCGAAGAAGAAGTACTGGAAGTTGGGGACTTCCAAGGCACGTCCGTGATGAACTACAACGACGCCGACGTGGCCTATACCCGGATCATCGAACCGCGCCATTTCCACCCGGAGCGGGATTACCAGACCGACAAAACAGTCATCATGCGTGAGTTTTCCCGGGCTGCCGAAAAGGGCGATGAGCCTTACTACCCGATCAACACTGCTGCGGACAGGGAAAGACTGCTCAAATACCGCGACCTCGCCGCGGCAGAGCAGAGCGTACTGTTCGGAGGGCGCCTGGGAACGTACAAGTACCTGGATATGCATATGGCAATTGGCTCTGCCCTGAGCATGTTTGACAACAAGATCCGGCCGCATTTCGAAGACGGCGCCAAGCTTGAAAGTGGAGGAGTGGACGCATGAGCGAGACGACAGACTCGAAGACGTGGTCAACGTTGCAGAGGGTGATCCTTCCATCCGCAGACCAGATGGACACGGTGTCACTTTACGTTGACGCCGGTACGGCCAGCGGCATCCGCCTTCGGGAGAATGACGAGCTGGCGCGCACTCCCAAGCTGCCTGAACAGAAGCTGCAGATGTTCAGCTCCGGCAGCCGTGAAGCACATTTCGAAGACCTGCTGACGAGGCAGTCGATGCGCGTCCGCTCGGGAGAGCAGATGTCATTTGGCACCTACTTCAACGCCTTTCCTGCCAGTTACTGGAAACGGTGGACTTCAGTCCGGGACGTTCGCCTGGTGGTACGGACGAGCGGCACCGGAACTGTCACCGTGTACAAGTCCAACGCACGCGGGTCGGTTCAGCGCGTTGACGGTAAGCACGTCGACGGCGCTGCCACCTCAGTTTTTGACCTCACCTTGAAGCCGTTTGGCGACGGCGGCTGGTACTGGTTTGACCTGGCCGCAAGTTCAGGCGAACTGCTGTTGGAGAACGGCGAATGGCAGGCCGAGAGCAGCCGCGATTCCAAGGGCCAGGTCACCCTTCAAATCACCACGATGAACAAGCCCGATTTCTGCCTGAATAACGCCCGAATCCTGGCAGGGAATCAAGACGTCCTCGAGAACGTCAAAGAGATCCTGATCGTGGACCAGGGGACGCAAAAGGTCGAAGCCGAAGATGGCTTCGCCGCAGTCAAGGAATCATTGGGCGGAAAGCTCAGGGTCATCAACCAAGCGAACCTGGGCGGATCCGGTGGGTTCGCGCGTGGGATGTACGAGTCGGTGGAGAATGGCAGTGACTACGTGCTGCTCCTTGACGATGACATCGTGGTGGAGCCGGAAAGCATCGTTAGGCTGCTGACATTTGCTGACCACTGCAAGAAGCCAACTATCGTTGGCGGGCACATGTTTGACCTCTACAACCGCAGCGTGCTCCACACCTTTGGCGAGGTTGTTGACCCGTTCCGGATCGTCCCGGCACTCCCGCACGCGGACATGGAAGTACGGCATGACTTCAGCATTGCAAACCTCCGCCAGACCGCGTGGCTGCACCGGCGCGTGGACGTGGACTACAACGGCTGGTGGATGTGCCTGATCCCCACCGAGGTCATCAGGGAGATCGGCCTGTCGCTGCCCCTATTCATCAAATGGGACGACGCCGAATACGGCCTTCGCGCCCGCGAAGCCGGATTCGCCACAGTATCCTTGCCTGGCGCCGCAGTGTGGCATGTTTCCTGGATCGATAAGGACGACCTCGTGGGATGGCAGGCGTACTTCCACGAACGCAACCGCTTGATTACCACCTTGATTCACAGCCCCTACCCGAAAGGCGGACGGGTTCTGCGCGAATCCGTGCAATCCGACGTCAAGCACCTGGTATCGATGCAGTACTTCACCGAACATGGCCGGATCGAGGCCTTGAAGGACCTTTTCAAGGGGCCGGAAGACCTCCACCGGGTGCTCGGCACCAAGTTGCCTGAAATCAACGCCCTGAAGGCGTCCTACCCGGACGCCCAATTGAAGGATGACGTCGACGACTTCCCCGCCCCGAAACTGGGCCGTGGTCCGATGGGGGGCACCGTCGTCGGAATGCCCAGCAAGAAGGAGCTGATTCCCTGGGGCATCAAGACTGTTGCCCGGCAACTGATCAAGGCGCCCGGACCGGAAAGCGCCGAGCGCCCCCAAGGGTATCTCGCCCACCGGGATAATCGCTGGTTCCGGGTCGCCCACTACGACAGCGTGGTGGTCTCCAACGCCGAAGGAACGGGTGCCTCCTGGTACCAGCGCGACCCCCAGAAGCTGAAGTCGATGCTGACAGAGGCAACCCGCCTGCATGTCCGGCTTTTCCGTGAGTGGGACAGGCTGGCCGAGCAGTACCGCAATGCCGTTGCGGAGGTCAGCTCAATGGAGTCCTGGAAGAAGACCTTTGATGCCGCTTCGGAGGATTCGAAGTAGATGGCCGGCAGCACTGAAGGAATGATCCGCCCAGGCCAGGGGCGGGGCCTCCTTGACGTCTATGACCATCGGTTCCTGCTCAAGCTATTGGTGCGGAAGGAGATCAAGGTCCGTTACCGCGGGTCGATTCTGGGTCTCCTGTGGTCCTACGTCAAGCCATTGATGCAGTTCCTCATCTATTTCGTGGCATTGGGAATCTTCCTGAACCTCCAGCGCGGAACCCCGAACTACGCCATCTACCTGTTCGCAGGCATTGTCTTAGTGAACTTCTTTACGGAGTCGTTGGGCAACGCCACCAGGTCCATCGTGGACAACCGCGACCTCATCCGGAAGATTTATCTGCCCCGTGAGCTGTTTCCGGTGGCAACCGTGTGGGTTTCAGCAGCACATTTCCTGCCTCAAATGGTAGTGCTCATCGGTGCCTGCCTCATTGCGGGGTGGACGCCGACAGTCCTTCAACTGGCCGCCGCAATCCTGGCTTTTGTGCTGGTCTCAGTCCTCGCGACCGGACTGGGCCTGCTGTTCAGCGCCGCAAACGTCTACTTCCGTGATTCGGAAAACATCGTTGACATGATCCTCATGGTGGTGACTTGGGCTTCGCCGGTGCTCTACGTCTGGACGATGGTGAGGGACGTGATGGGGTCCTGGTACTGGTTGTATCAGCTCAATCCCATGACCGTCGCTGTGGAAATCTTCCACTGGGCCTTCTGGTTCCCCACTTTGAAAGAGGATCAGCTGGAGCTCGCGGCGATGCCGCCGGACCTTATGACGGTTTGGCTTCCGGTGGCTTTCCTGATTTCCATCGCAGTGCTGTTTGTGGGCCAATTGGCCTTCCGGCGCTCGGCCGTCCATTTTGCACAGGAGCTCTAACGTGACAGCACGAGGCGAGATAGCAATCAGCTGCAAGAAGCTGCGCAAGCAGTTCGTGTTGCGCCATACCCGGTCCATGAAAGAGGCCGTGGTCTGGCTGGTCAAGGGACGGAAGGGCGACCTCTCCAAGAAGTTCATGGCGCTCACGGACGTGTCCCTTGAAGTGCAACAGGGTGAGACGGTGGCCTTGCTTGGGCTCAACGGTTCCGGAAAGTCCACGCTGTTGAAGCTGATCTCTGGCGTTCTTCAGCCCGACGGCGGTACCGTCCACACCCGCGGACGGGTTGCGGGCCTTATCGAGGTTGGAGCAGGCTTCCACCACGACCTGAGCGGGCGCGACAACGTCTATCTGAACGGTGCGATCCTCGGCATGACCGAGAAGCAGATCGATGACATGTTCGATTCAATCGTTGAATTCTCGGAGATCGGCGAGTTCATCGACACCGAGGTCAAGTTCTACTCTTCCGGAATGTACCTGCGGCTGGCGTTCTCCATTGCCGTGCACACCGACCCTGAGGTTTTCCTTATCGATGAAATCCTTGCGGTGGGGGACGAGCCGTTCCAGCGCAAGTGCATTGCCAAGATCAAGGAACTGTCGGACAAGGGCAAAACCCTCTTTGTAGTCAGCCACGACCTGGATCTGGTTTCCACTGTCTGCGAGCGGGGTATCCTCCTCGAACACGGCGAGGTCATCATGGACGGCGAAGTGCATGAGGTTGTGGCTGAGCTTCGGAGCCGCACGGCCGCCTGACTGAACTGACCGGGGCGTGCCCCGGTCAGTTCAGGCAGGCCGTGATGTGATAAAGCCTGGCCTCGCCTTGGCTGTCCACCAGCTGCACGCCCGGATTCCGGTCAAGGTTTCTGAGCCCGGCCGGAGTATGGCTTCCGCCATGGACTTCCTTGGACCCAAAGTCGAGGACATAGAACGCGTTTTCATTCCTGACCGCGCTGCAAACGTCCGGGTCAGTCTCCACGGAGCCGAGGTCGTTATAAATCTCCTGCAGTTCAGGGGACACGTAGCTGAGGATATGCATCTGCGCGGCCTTCCGATCTCCGATCGCGTAGGAGAGCGCGGCGCCGGTGTAGGGATTTCCCAACAGGACCGTGTCCGCCGGCACAGTCTCCGGGAGCCGGTCCATGAGTTCGAGTTCATCGGCTGATACCAGCGGGGAATCATTGCTGATGGCATAACGCGTCGACGCCTGAGCCGCCTCGTGCTGCACACCACCCTGTTGTCCCAGCGCAACCGCACCCACGGAAAGCACACCAACGGCGGCGATTCGGAGCAGTCGCCCCCTGCCCTCGGAGCCAGCAGCCCGTTGGAATATTGCCAGGGCCGGACTCGGCCGCTGTCCTGTGCTTAGTTTTGCCTCTGCCCAGTTCACGCCGATGGCCACCAAGAGCACGGCGGCTACGGGAAGAAGGGCCGCAAGGCGGTAGCTGTCGTTGTACCAGACGCCGGCCAGGAAGTTCCTGATGGGCGAGATCGGGAAGCCGGAAACAACAACGAAGATGGCAGAGAAAATCAGGAAAGCAGCTCCGGCCCAGACGAGGTTTTTGCTCGTCCTGAAGCAGGCCCAGAGTCCTACGAGTGCCAAGGGTGCCACCAGCCAGGCGGGGGCGAGCCCCATGGGTGCGAGGAAGAGGGCCTCACCCAACGCCTGGGGGACCGTGTGATACGGACCCCAGAATGACGCCTCCTCGGGTGGCCTCAGGAAGATCCACAGAGCGAGGAAAACAAGGCAGTACCCTACGAGGCCGGCCGCCTGAAGGTTGAAACGACGCCGGTTGGCGGCCCGATCTCTCCATAGTCCGGAAGCCGACCTGTATGCGGAGAAAGCCACCATGGGAAGCGTCCAGACCAGCCAAGCCATAAACGTTGTCGGGTGGGCCACGATCAGGCCTGCGAGGCTCAAGAGCAATGCAAGAATTGCAGGCAGACCCGGTCTTTGCGTAGTCGGCGCCGCTCCCGTGATCCGGGCTGCCAGGGCGATGCTTGCCGGCAGGATGCTGATAGCCAGCAGGTTCGGGTACAGGACACCGAAGTCCATCATCAGCAGCGGGAAAGCCCCGAGCGAGGCACATGCTATGCCGGTTGCAATCGTTGCAGCCGTCTGGCGTCCCGCAACCCAGGTTGTCATCAGGAGGCAGCTCAACGGCCAAAAGACCGCTGCCAGGACAATGCTTGTGATGTTTACGGCGACCGGTACGGCAGCGCCTGTCGTTAAGGCCACAAAAGCTGCTACCGCGTTCCACCCGGCCGGGTAGAACCCGCCTCCGGTCATCGCGCCAATGGTGAGGGAGGAAGCCTGCCCCGTGTCCAGCGCGAACCGCACGGAGTTAAGGTGAAATACAGCGTCGTAAGTCTGGGAAATCGATTCCGGGGACCCCAAGACCTGAAAAGTCCGCCAACCCAGCAGCACCGCGGCAACAGTAACCGCAATGAACGGCGCCAACTTGGCCAACATTGGCCTTCCTTGGCCAGCGTGCTGTTGTTGCGGGCTGAGACGGCCCAGGAAAAATCCCAGGGAGGCCAGCAAAGCCGTGGCGACGCCGACAGGCAGCACCCCAAACCTCACCCCAAGGAACGGGGTTGCGGTGGCAGTCAAAACGATGACTCCCACCGACAAAGCCGGCGCAAGCGAGAGCGCGTTGAATGACCTAAACCGCAGGGCCAGGGAAACTATGAAGCCAGGGGCCAGGAGCAGGAGTGCGGCAATGAAAATTTGCGGAAGGACAGGCAACCACATCTGGCTTGCTACGGCTCGAGCAAGCCGAGGAGGTAGGCTCCGTAGCCGCTCTTGATCAGCGGCTCTGCCCTTTCGCGGAGCTCGTCATCAGTCAGGAAGCCCTGCCGCCAGGCGATTTCCTCAGGTGCGCCGATCTTGAGGCCCTGCCGGTTTTCCACCGTACGGATGAAGTTTGACGCATCATTGAGGTCGTTGAAGGTCCCAGTGTCCAGCCACGCTGTTCCTCGGGGCAGGATTTCTACGCGCAGATTTCCTGCCTCGAGGTAGGTGCGGTTGACGTCCGTGATCTCAAGTTCGCCGCGAGGTGACGGCTTGAGGTTTTTGGAGATCTCCACGACGTCATTGTCGTAGAAGTACAGGCCGGGCACAGCATAGTGGGATTTAGGCTTTGCAGGTTTCTCTTCGAGCGAGATGGCCTTGCCGTCGCCGTTGAATTCCACAACGCCATAAGCCTTGGGGTCCTTGACCCAGTAGCCGAAGACGGCGCCGCCGTCGATTTCAGCATGCTTGCGGAGCTGAGTGCCCATCCCTTGGCCGTAGAAGATGTTGTCTCCCAGGACGAGTGCCACTGTTTCGCCACCGATGTGTTCCTCCCCAAGGATAAAGGCCTGGGCGAGTCCATCCGGTGAAGGCTGCTGCACGTACGTGAGGTTGATTCCGAATTGGGACCCGTCACCGAGCAGGCGCTGAAACTGCTCTGCATCGTGGGGAGTGGTGATGACCAGGATGTCCCGGATGCCGGCAAGGATCAGCGTTGACAGCGGGTAGTAGATCATCGGCTTGTCGTACACAGGGACGAGCTGCTTACTGATGCCGTGTGTGATGGGGTGAAGACGTGAGCCGGTTCCGCCGGCAAGAATTATTCCGCGCATGGACTATATCCTTCCTTACGGCCTCCACTCAGCAAAACCCGACATGGGCGGACAACAGGCGCCGTCATGCTCCGGGTTTCTTGCCCGTACGTCCGCGGAGACCGTCGGTGAGGCCGGTCAGGACCGACGCCAGCCTGGCCCGTCGTCCTGGGGCCAACGCCGTAACGACGGCCAGATGACGCAAATCTGCCCACCAGCCGGCCGCAACCCATGCTGGATGTCGCGCCGCGTACACGCGGGAGACCAATATCCTGTTCCTGAAGATGTAGTAATAGCGCCAGGAAGCTGCGATCCGGACCTTGAGCCGCCCGCCCGGCCGGGGGACCGGCAGCCCGAAAATCCGGGCCTCCACGAACGTTCCGAGTGAATGATCGAATTCAGCGTCGGCCAGAACGGTCGGAAAGCCCGCGTCCAACGCGCGGAGGTAGAACTCCGTGTCCACAAGGTCAATAAACAGCTCTGCTCGAAAGTCGCCAAGGGTGTTGAGGGCTTCCACGCTCACCAGCAGTCCGGACTGGATGGGCTCCTTGCCCAATAAGACACCATTCAGCGTGCCGCCGGAGAGAACAGGGTTGCCGTGAATCCTGGCGGGGCCGATAAGCCCCGGGACTACCCCCTTAGCCCGTGCACCGGTCTCCGCGGCCAAAAGGGACTCAACGTAACCCGGCGGAAGCGTTGAATCCTGGTCTACCGTGAGCACGTGCGTGATGTCGCTGTTTTTCCGGGCTTGGTGTACCCCTGCATTCAAGGCGGCTCCAATCCCGGAGTTTACGGGGAGAGCAACAACGTCAGCACCAGCCGCCGCAATGTCGGCGAAGATGGATTCGAAACCGGGCCCGCTGCCGTCGTCGACCACGATGACGGTTGCGGTCTGCGCCAAGAGGGCATGAACATTCTCGAGGATCTGCGGCGATGGGCGGAAAGCAGTCACAACACAGGCAACACCTGGGCAGCGGCCAGGCCCAGCGGGAGTCCCAGCAGGTTCCATCTCATTTGCCGAATGCATGACCCACCAGCGTCTTCATGGCGTCACGGCGACCGTGGCGGAGCGCCAGAGGTAGGAACAGCAGGGCGTGGGCGCGGGACGTGATCCGGAGCCGGGCGGCCTGGCTTGCTTTGCGCCAGCCTTTCTCGTCACAAAGCCGCGATGCGAGTTCGAAGTACTCACGTTCTCCGTCAAAGCGGGATCCGTCCAGAAGTTTGGCCGCAGATGCGCTGCTGGAGTGCCGGCGGTATGCAAAGCAGACTTCTGGTTCGATGAGGAGCACGGCACCCTCAAGTACCATGTCGATCACCAGGCCAAGATCCTGGATGACGGGCAGCCCGTCACGAAAATCAAAGTCGCGGATGCGGTCACGCCGGAAAGCCAAGGACGGCCAGTACAGCCAGTCCCCGTGAAGGAGGCTGACGGCCAAAGGTTCACCGGCAACCAGCCGGGGACCGTTGCCCCGTGGCTTGACGAGGCGGTTTTTGACGATGTCGGTCAGGGGGGTTGTATTCCGGCCAGCATCATCAATGACCTGGACCCCGGGCTGGATGATCCACGCTTCAGGAAAGGACTCGTGCGCATTGAGTACAACATCTACGAAGTTAGGCAGCAGGGCGTCATCGCAACCCACAACAACCAGAACGTCCTGAGTCGCCAGCGATACGCACGTCCGAAAATTCTCGGTGATGCCCTCGTTGGTTTCTTTGCGGATGTACTTGATTCGCGAATCGTTGACTGAAGCCACGTACTCCTGGATGGCATCTCCCGGGTAGGCGTCGTCGACTATTGTCAGCAGCCAGTTGCCGTTCCGCTGATTGAGGACGCTGTTGATGGCCTCTTTCATGAAGGCAACATCACCCCAGTAGGGAATAAAGATGTCCAGTGCCATAGAGCAGCTGTGTCCTTACTTAGAAGACGGAGCGGAAGTATTGCCGCCGGCGTTTCGGGCTGACATTTCTTCGACCTGCGCCCGGAGGATCGCGACTTCTTCCGCGAGTGTGCGTGTTTCGTCTTCTACAACAGAAATCTCCCACGACAGGTGGAGGCACACACCCAGCAGCAGGAGGATGCTGATGATGAAAAGGAGGTTTGACGGCAGTTGTACGCCGACCAGCTCGGCGACAATCGTCAACAGGCTCGGGAACGCAGCGAGGATCAGCGTACCGAGTCCCACAACGATCCACAGCGCGGCGTACTTCTCGCGCAGCTTCTTGCGGCGGAGCATTTCGAACACAACACCGACTATGGCCAGGGACAGCAGGAATGCAGCTAGATTTCCCATGTGCTAGGAGGCCCCCTGTACAGAGAGTAAGGCGGCAGGCGTCTCGGATCGCTTGCGGGTCAGTGCAAAGAGCAGTGCAAAGACCGAGCGGCCGAGGTAGACGGCTGCCTTAAGGGGATTATGGCTGGGCGTTCCGCCTTGGCGCGGCCGCATTGCGACCGGTACTTGGGTAACGGTGCACCCGGAACGGATGGCCACCACCAGCGAGTCGATGGTGTCGCCCAGGTATTCGGCCGGGTAATGGTCCAGATACTGCGCTATCGCCCGTTCGTTCCCGGCCCGGAAGCCGGAGGTCACATCGGTTAGCCTCGTCTTCGCGAGGCCGGAGATGACTTTCGCCAGGAACTGCATGGCCCACTTCCTGGGGCCGCTGACTTTATAGTCGCCCTTGTCCGCGAACCGGGCGCCTATGGAGATGTCGGCGTGCTCCAGGCCGGCCAGGACTTCTTCAATGCTCCGGGGGTCGTGCTGGCCGTCGGCATCCACTTGGATGACGCGTCGGTAATTGAGCCGTTGAGCGTACTTGAAGCCGGCCCGCATCGCGCCGCCCACTCCGAGATTAAAGGGGAGGTTCAATACTGTGGCGCCAGCTTCGCTGGCGGAATCGGCGGTTGAGTCGGTCGAGCCGTCATTAACGACCAGGACGTCATAGGCGCGGCCCATGCTGAGCACTTCGCGAACTGTGTTTCCCACCGACTCGGCTTCGTTCCAGGCAGGCATGATGACCAGGACCTGCTTAGAGTCATGAGCTTCCATCGTTCTCCAATATAGATATCAACGTGTCTTAAAGCGGTTCACGAGTTCCTGGCTGATCCGGCCCTGCTTCCCTCGGCAGGCGTCCATGAATCCTTCCCAGGCTGCCACCGCGAGGTCCTTGCGGTCAGGACTGAATGAGAAACGCAAAAGCTGGGCTTTTGACTCCTCAGCGAGCCGCCGAAGGATCCACGTGGGATTACTGCGCCAGTACCGTCGCACCAAAGTAGTCCCGTTGCGCATTATGTAGTACATCCTGAACGGCGAATAGTAGTTGAAGGACAGTTCCGTGCCGCCGAGACGGACCGGTCGGCCCCAAAGCTTCGCCGGGATACGCGCCCCCAGACGGTGGGCAACTTCGCAGCCTCGCCCAAGAAGTATGCTGAAGCCGGCCGCCCTCGCCCTCGCTGTGAACTCTGAGTCAACACAATCTATGAAGAATCCGGCGTCGAAGCCACCGATGGCGGCGAATGTTGACGACGGAATGACGTAGCCGGACTGCATGGGATCGAACGCTTCCGCGAACCCTTTGGACAGGCCCTGTACGGGCACCTTGTGCCCGCTAAAGGATTCGGCGCAAATCAGCCCCACCTTCAAGCCGGAGGCGGTTGCCACATCATATGTATCCAAAGCTCGTGAAACGTAATCAGCGACGGGGAGCGAGTCCTGGTCAAACGTCAGGATGAAATCGGGAGCCTGGGGAGATGACAGCTCTGCGATTCCGCGGTTCAGGGCAGCGGCGATGCCAGAGTTTGTCGGCTGCTGGACGACGGCGACACCCCGCTCCCGTAATTCGTCAAAGATTGCCCGCGCAGCCTCTGAGGTGCTTGCATCGTCCACAACGACTAACTCTTCAACCTGCTGCCTGATAGCGGCTGCATTGCCGAGGAGATCGTTGTCCGGATTGAAGGCCGCGATGACGGCTGCTACGCGCCGGTTCTGTCGTTGGGTCACGCTGAAGATCCTACCCTTCGCCTTTCACGGCCCTGAGCGGAAGGCAGCAGCGCTAATGCCGGTACAAGCAGGCCGAGCAGCAGGAGCGCTTCGCTGACGGCCATGCCCAACGCAATCCCCGGGATATTCCCTAAGACTCCGGCGGCCACCATGAGCAGTACGCCGACCACGGCTGAAATTGCCGTCCAAAGCAAGACGGTCCGCTGACGCCCAGCTGGTATGAGGACGTTCCTTATCAGCGGGGTGGAAGCCGACAGGAAGAAAAAGGAAAGACCATAAAAGAGTGATGTCAGTGTGTCCGCCTTTAACGCCTCACCAAAGATCAAGCCGGATGCCCAAGGCCCCAGCGCGGTGAGGAACGCCGCTCCCAGGGCGCCAAGGAGTACGTGGGCGTAGATGGCCACAAAATGGCGGCGCCGCGGATCGGCGGCATCACGCTCAAGGGTCCATCCTTGGAAGGTATTACCAACGGCCACGATACTGAACAGCCCGAGGCGGTAGATAGTGTCAGCGGAGGAAAAGCCGGCAGTAGCGCTGGCGACTGGAATTGTGGCCGTCGCAATGGGCACCGGAGAAGATGCATAAGCGTTGCCGGAGAAACTGATGGCCGCTACACCGCCGCCTGGCAGGATCTCGCGGACAACTTTGGCCGGATTCCGCGGAAACCATGAGCCGGCTTCGCCAAATCGTCGTTGGAACGCCATGAGCGCTATTCCCGTAGTGAAAATTGAGATGAGGCCATAAAGCCATACTTGGCTGGACAAGATAATCAGCGGTGCGCTCAGGACCGCAGCCAGGAATCGTGGAACGGTGTCGTAGATCGCCAGTATGCGTGGATTCCCTGCGCCGATGCCATACCAAGCGGGCGAGAACCCGGTGAGGGCCGTCGCCCACGCCATCGTTACAGCGTCAAGGCGGAAGCCGTCGTGGGCGATGAGGACAACAAGGAGAGACATCAGCGGGAAGACAAGTGCGGCAATAAGGAGGCGGGAGCGCATGCTTCGCGAATAGATGCCCGCCCGGGACTGCTCTCCGGCAGTTCGTGCGATCTCTACGGGCCCCGAAATATTCCAGCTCCAAAGTATGACCGTCGCCGCGAAGACTCCTATGGCCTGCCCTGCTGTGATACTCGACCAGCCGTCCGGTCCAACCACGCGTGAGACGACTGGGAGGAGGAGGAACGGCAGCACCAGGGCCAATAGGGGGAGCAGGGTGAAGCCTGCCAGCCGGAGTACTACTGTTTTCATTCGCAGTTCTGTCCTAGTGCTGGAGGGCTTGACTTTACGATGATACGCGATGACCGGCGACAGCCCACGTCACCTAGAGTGGTCAGCATGAACGATTCGACGCCGCCGGAAGGGCGGGAAATCCGCGTCAGCGTGTGCATGGCAACCTATCGGGGCGAGCCCTTCGTACGGGAACAACTCGAGTCGATATTGGCGCAACTCAATGACCACGACGAAGTCGTGGTTGTTGACGACGCTTCGCCCGATGGCACGGCCTCGGTGGTGGAAGGGATCTCCGACCCCCGCGTCAAACTCGTGAAATCCACCAGCAACAAAGGATATGTCCGCACCTTTGAAGAGGCTGTCCGCATGAGCCGGGGCCAGTATGTGTTCCTGTCAGACCAGGACGACGTCTGGGCACCGGGACGGGTTGAACTAATGCTCAAGGCTCTTTCGTCGCATTTGGTCGTAGCCAGCAATTTCGATATGCATGGCTCAGCGGGTCGTCCATGGATCCCACGCCTCAGGTCCTCGGACTCCGGCCGGCATCTGGCCAACCTCGGTGCCATCCTCGTGGGAGTCCGGGCCTATTACGGCTGCGGGATGGCATTTCGCCGGGAGGCCGTGAGTTATTTTCTTCCGATTCCCAGCTACGTTCGTGAGTCCCACGACCTTTGGCTGGCTATCTGTGGCAACATAGCGGGATCGATTGCGCACTTGGATGAATCGACGATTTATCGGCGGCTTCATGACGAGAACCAGACGCCTGCCGGATGGCGGTCTTTGCCGAAAATCATCGCGGCGCGGGTCATGCTTCTCAGGCTGATGACCGAGGCCATCCTGCGTAAGCGCAACCAAAAGAAGGCATGAGGCCTGCGTTCGGTAGGCTTGGCACATGCAAAAATTCCTGGTTACCGGCGGTGCCGGCTTCATTGGTTCGAATTTTGTCCACTACGTTCTGGAAAACACGGACAACCACGTCACGGTCCTGGACAAGCTGACCTACGCAGGCAACCTGGCTTCACTCGAGGGGCTGCCGGAGGACCGTTTCCGGTTCGTCCAGGGGGACATCGCCGATAATGCCCTGGTGGACGGGCTCGTGGCCGACACCGATGTGGTGGTGCATTACGCTGCCGAGTCACACAACGACAACTCCCTGCATGACCCCCGGCCGTTCCTGGACACGAACATCATCGGCACGTACACGCTGATTGAGGCGGCCCGGAAGCACAACAAGCGTTTCCACCACATCTCCACCGACGAGGTCTACGGCGACCTCGAACTCGATGACCCGGAGCGCTTCACGGAGCAGACACCGTACAACCCGTCCAGCCCCTACTCATCCACGAAGGCCGGCTCAGACCTGCTGGTGCGCGCCTGGGTGCGTTCCTTTGGGCTGCAGGCCACCATCAGCAACTGCTCGAACAACTATGGCCCGTACCAGCACGTGGAGAAGTTCATCCCGCGCCAGATCACCAATGTGATCGACGGAATCCGCCCCAAGCTGTACGGCAAGGGTGAGAATGTGCGGGACTGGATCCACGCCAACGACCACTCTTCGGCGGTGCTGGCCATTATCGCCAAGGGCAAGATCGGCGAGACCTACCTAATCGGTGCCGACGGGGAGAAGAACAACAAAGACGTCGTGGAACTGATCCTCAAGCACATGGGCCAGTCCCCGGACGCCTACGACCACGTCGTCGACCGGCCCGGGCATGACCTGCGCTACGCGATCGACTCCACCAAGCTCCGCGACGAACTGGGCTGGGAACCGCAGTTTTCAAACTTCGACGCCGGCATCGAGGACACCATCGAGTGGTACCGGGACAACGAGGACTGGTGGCGGCCGCAGAAAGCCCAGACCGAAGCCAAGTATAAGGAACAGGGCCAGTAAACGATGACCATCGAGTTCTCGAAAAAGCTGACCACACACGAAACGCCGATCCCCGGCGTCGTCCTGTACGACCTTCCGGTCCATGGCGACAACCGGGGCTGGTTCAAGGAAAACTGGCAGCGGGAGAAAATGGTGGCCTTGGGGCTGCCCGACTTCCGTCCAGTGCAGAACAACATCTCCTTCAATGAGAAGGCCGGAACCACCCGCGGTATCCACGCTGAGCCGTGGGACAAATTCATTTCTGTTGCCACCGGAAAAATCTTCGGCGCGTGGGTGGACCTTCGCGAGGGGCCTTCCTTTGGGGCGGTATTCACCGCCATCCTGGACCCCAGCCAAGCCATTTTTATCCCCAGGGGAGTGGGTAACGCTTTCCAGACCCTGGAGGACAATACTGCCTACACCTACCTCGTCAACGACCACTGGTCGGCCGACGCGCAGGGCCAGTACACCTTCCTGAACCTGGCTGACGAGACTGCCGCCATCGAATGGCCGGTGCCGCTGGCGGAGGCCGAACTCTCGGACAAGGACAAGGCCCATCCCAGGCTCGGCGAGGTAGTCCCGATGCCGCCGAAGAAGACACTGATCCTCGGCGCGGACGGCCAGCTGGGCAAGGCATTGCGGGAACTTTACGACGGCGACACGTCAGTCGAGTTCGCCGGCCGCACCGACTTCGACATCACCAGTGTGGACGCGTATGCCCGGACGAACTGGAAGAATTACTCCGCCGTTATCAATGCGGCCGCGTACACCGCAGTTGACCAGGCGGAGACTGCTGAGGGTCGGGCTGCAGCTTGGAAGATCAATGTGGCGGCTGCCGCCCACCTGGCCCGCACCGCCGTCGAGCATGACCTGACCCTGGTCCATGTATCCTCGGACTACGTTTTTGACGGTTCCCGTGCGTCGCATGACGAAGACGAAACCTTCGCTCCGCTGGGTGTGTACGGGCAGACCAAGGCTGCAGCTGACGCTGCTGTCAGCATAGTTCCCCGACACTACATCGTTCGGACAAGCTGGGTCATCGGTGAAGGCAACAACTTTGTCCGCACCATGGCGTCCCTAGCCCGAAGGGGAGTCAAACCCGCCGTGGTCAACGACCAAATCGGAAGGCTGAGCTTTACTGCCGACATCGCTGAGGCCATCCGGCACCTTCTTGACAGCGAAGCACCCTACGGTACCTACAACTGCACCAATGACGGAGCCCCGCAGTCCTGGGCCGAGATCGCGGCTCAAGTGTTCGAGCTGGCAGGGGCATCAGGATCAGACGTCACTGGTATTACGACGGCGGAGTATTTCAAGGACAAGAAAGCTGCTCCCCGGCCACTGAACAGCGTCCTTGAGCTCGGAAAGATTAAGGCAACAGGCTTCAGCCCGCGTCAGTCATCTGAGCGGCTCACCGAGTACGTGCGCGAAGAAAACTTGAGCGTGCCAGTCTAGCTTCTTGTGCTCTACTTCCTGGCAAGCAAAGGATCCGCCTGGCAGATTGCCTGGGCGGATCCTTTGCTTAAACGGTGGAGTGCCTTCGCCTCGTCCGGGCGTCCATAATTTTTTCCCTTAAGCGGGAGAGCGGCGGGATGAGGTTGTGGCCCGGGAACAGGTGGGAAAAAAACTTCGCGGATGCGTAGAGGAGGACGATCCCAAAAAGCAGCGTAAGTCCCTCCCAAGTCAGTGGCGGCTGCCATGATGGCACTGTAACCATGGTCTGCCAGTTACCCGAATCGGTGAGCCCGACCACATATCGGCGCAGGACGTAGACGAAGCCGTAGAGGTGCGCTGCACAAGCGGCCAGTATAACGATGCGTGTCAGTCGGCGGACACGTTCGTTGGGGGGCAAGGCATGGAACCTGAATGCCAGACCGGCAGAGATGAGGGCTATCGAAAACAACGGAAGGCTGTAACGCCCCTGCCAGATGTAGCCACTGCTGTTGACAAGGGCGGCCTGCAGCGCCGACGGAACGACGGCGAGCATAGCGAGGGCTATCCAGAAGCCGATCTGCAACCGGTAGGGCCGCACCAGGAAGACCATCAGAAGTGCCGCCATGGCCAGCATGTTCCAGAACATAAAGACGGCTTGAGGCATGGGCGTATCAAGCCACCCGGCAACTCCGATGTATTGACTGACATAGTCAAAGGCCCGGTCCAGCATGGTGAGGAACGCATTATAGGGACGGATTTCGCCATTGACGTTGGAAATGCCCAGCGGCGCTTCGCCAGCCGAGGCAGGAGCCCTGAGCATCAGGAAATTCCAAGCGATTCCCAGCGCGACGGCGACTGATGCCGCTGCCGTAACAACAATCACCAAACGGTTCTGGAACATCGCCTTGATGTCCGCGAACTTAAAGAAGGAACACGCCACGATCACACCGCACAAGAGCCAAAGCAAAGAGACATTGCGTGTGTTGGCGAGGGTTGCTGTTGCCAGTCCCACGGTCAGGATGCCCGGACGCGCACGCCTGAGCTGGCGGGAATTCTCAAGGACGCAGACCAGCCCGCAAAAGGCAGCCATGGAGGCGGCAACTTCCAAGGAATTGGGGTTTATTCCTGTCGAAAGGAAGAACACCATAGGAGTGACAGAGATGCTGGCAGCGATAAGGGGCCATTTAGGGTTCCGTAGCCGGGACAGCGCCGTGAACGCAGCCGCGTAGAAAGCGGCTGACAGGAGTCCGCTCACGATTCTCATCGCAAAGAGTGCGGGAGCCCCCGACATCACAAGGCTAGGCAGTCCCACCAGCCAGTAATAGAAGGGGTTATACAGGCCAGCTGACGTGACGCCGATGGTTGTATACGTGTCATCGAGCGGGATTTCGGGGGCACAGTCAGCGGTGTCGGCTTTCTTGAACGCGAAACACATCTGGGATTGGACATTGGCGATGTAGGACGGAACTTCAACGTGCACGCCATGACCGTACGACTCGCCAGGCCCTGGGAAGAACTGTCCCCGTGCCACAGCTGCAGCCTTGATGGTGTGGGCCGGTTCATCAGGGTAGGCCATGAGCGGCGTGGCAGCGATCCAAATGGTGATGAGGAGCGAAAACAGTCCGAAGACCGGCAGGAAGAACCGAAGACCTGCCCGGGTGTCCGGTGAAAGTGTATATCGCCGGCGTGCGCTGGCTGCGGCGGAGACAGATTCCCCTGTTGCACGGTTCCCGGTTTCAGCCGCGGCGGTCATTTACTCTCCTTGATGGTTTCAATCCGCCGTCTTGACTCCTTGAGGGCAGTTTCACTTGGTGAGGCGACGCTCGCAAAGAATGTGGTGGCAACCTGGCCGTCTGGGCTCACCACAAAGTTTCCCCACGAACGAACAAGGGAAGCGAGCTGCGCGTTCTTGTAGGTACTGCAGTACGCCTGGTAGCTCACGACGCCAAGGGAGTATCCGTGCTCACTCGTTTCAGGCAGCGTGTACTCAACGCCTGTTTCCGACACTCGCGTTTCGCCTTCCTGGACGGCCGCGGCGACTGAGTCCTTGGAGAGGCGGACAAATCCGCTTCCGAAGTCAAGGAGCGCGGTGTCAAAACGTGAACCGATGTATCCCAGATCCATAAAGGCGATGGAACCGGCGGTTTGGTCCACCTCGTCGGCAATCTCCCGGTTTTTCTTAACGCTCTTCGACGTGTCGGTTTTGTTCCATGTGTTCGAGATACCAGCCGACCATGCCCCCGATTTGCTGAGATACGTGGTGGCTGCCTTAACTTGGGCGGAGGGTTCCGTCGGAAGGACGGGGATGATCTCGGCGTCCGGCAGGGTGGCATCCGGATTCAAGACAGCGATGGGCTCAGCGTCCCAGCGCGAAATTTCGCCCGAGAAGATGCCGGCAAGCACATCGCGGGAAAGTCTCAGGCCGCGGAGGCTTGGCATGTTGAACGCAACGCCAATCGGGGTAATGGAAACGGGCACCGAGAAGGCGCCGTCAGGACCGCAGCTTGCTGTCGTCCTCGCCTGCTGCTCAGGGGTCAATGGCGCGTCCAGCGCCGCGAAGTAGGCCTCGCCCGAGGAGAGCGCATCAAGCCCCACGACCGCGCCGTCCGGTGAGTAGTTCAGGGAGGTTGCGTTATTGTTCTTACGCCAGGCGTTGCTCCATGCACCGATTGGATCGCTTTGGATGGGGCTGCCGATGGCGGTGAGTGCCCCCCTGACCTCCGATGTGGCCGTACCGCCGGAGCAGGCAGTTAGTACAAATCCCGCTAGCAGAAGGCAGGCGAGTACGCTGCGTGACGGCCGATTATGCAAAACCGGAGTCCTTTCATGGTGGCATTGCCCTGAAGCACTAGTTCCTGACAACACTAGCGTCTTCCCAGAGCAACCTGTCAGAAGTTCGCTTCCACGCGCTCGGAGGCTTCGGTGGCGGTAGCGGATGCGACGTCAGTAAGTTGCGGTAGGGGATGCGACGTCAGTAAGTTACAGAACTACACCCCAGCAGTGTGTTGCCAGTGCTGAACTCTGCCAGTCCGATGCCGTAGTGGCAAACCGTGTATCGCCCTCGTTGTGTCACGGCCAAGCTGGCTGAGTAGCCATGGTTGCCGGAAATGCCCAAGGCTTTGTTGACATCCAGGCGGCTGATATTCGTTGGGTAGGCGTAACCCCTTTGCGTTCCGTCTGGCGAAGTAACGTATATGTGGACAGGATTTGAGGCCCCGGGAACTGCAGGGTCGTACGTCCACCCTGCCGCTTTGATTGACGCCCCACCGCTGGTGGTCTCAAGCTTCGTTGAATCCACGTAACCAACAGGGGCGGGGGTTTGCTTGACCTCGATCGACTTGCATCCCAGCGCTGTGTTACCGGCCGAGACCGGTGCGATGGGGATTGCGTAGGCACACACCGAATACGTGCCAGTCCGGTTGACGTTTACCGCATTCTGAAAGCCGTGGTCGCCAACTGTTGCTAAGGCCTGGTTCACATCCGAACGTGGGCGGTTGGCTTGGAAGGCATATCCGACGTTGGCCCCATCCGGCGACCGGACATAGACGTGGACTGGGATGCCAGCCGCAGGATTCGTTGGATCAAGGGCCCAGCCGCTAACGTTCAAGGTCGTGGCATTGGGTGCCTGCCCGACGGTAATGGAGTCATAGCTGCCTATTGGCGATGGGTTAGGCCCGACGTTGATTTCCCGGCATCCCAGAGGTGTGTTGGTGTACTGCCCGATCGAGAATACGCAAGCCTTGTAGGTACCTGCGAGTGCAACATCGATGAGTTTGTCGAACCCGTGGTCCGGGCCAAAGCCTGTGGCTGAGTGGACGTCGGCACGGGCAGTGTTGGCGGTGATGCGGTATCCCGTTGTTTTACCGTCCGGCGCAGTGATGTATGCGTCGGCGTATGACGGACTTGTGCTGTTGGCACGGTCAACCGCCCAGCCCGTCAACCGCAGGGAAACTGACGCTGCTGTCCTAACCTGGGTGAGGCTGTCGAAGGAACCTATGGGAGGTTCCACGCCCGCAGCTTGCAGTGACTTGCAGCCGAGTTCCTTATTGCCGTAAGTACCGATTGCGAATGCGCAAGCCCGATACGTACCTGACGTGGTTATCCGGATCGATTCATCGAAGCCGTGTGAGGGGCCGTAGCCCAGTGCGGCGTTCACATCCGGCCTGGGCTGCGCCGCGATGTAGGAGTATCCAACAGTTTTATTGTCGGGTCCCGTGAAGTAGATATGGACCGGGCTTGCGTTGGACATTTGTGCTAGGTCAACTGCCCACCCTCGGCTCCGCAGGTAAACGGCGTCACCGCTACGTGTGAGATCGAAGTTATCGAAGGCCCCGGTTGCCGGAGCGCCTGCGAAGGCCTTAAGGCTGTTGTAGTCCCCGTTCCAGACATTCGAGTCGCCCGCGAACGGGCCCGTGCTGCTGTACTGCCAGATGCTGTAGGTGCCCCAACTCCCAGTGGGAACGGGTCCCGCGTTATTAGTAGGGGAGCTGGGGTAGGCAGCCACCCACAGCGGGTAGTCCCCAAAGCCGGCGGGGTTGCCCAGGCACTGATTCCACCAGTTCGTGTTGGTGTAAATGACAGGAAGCCGGCCAGTCAAGGACTGCATGGTGCTTCCGAAATCGCGTACCCAGGAGGCAAGCTGGGCGGGAGACATGTTGTAGCAGGTGTTGCCGAAGTAGAACCCGTTGATGGTACGGCCTTCATACGGGTTGAACTCAAAGTCCAGGACCGGTGGCATCGTGTATCCGTCTGACGACCAGCCACCCCCGTTCTGAACGAAGTAACGTGCTTGGTCGGCGCCCGAAGACCAATTCGGGATGGCAAAGTGGTACGCCCCGCGGATCATGCCAACGTTTCGCGAACCCTGATACTGGGAACTGTAGGAAGGGTTCGTGTAGTAGTTGCCCTCGCTGGCCTTCACGTAGGCAAACCTGGCACCCATGTTCCATTGCTGCTGCCAGTCAACGTTCGGTTGATGGCCACTCACGTCGAGTCCTTGGACGCCAAAAGTTGGCATCCATGTGCCTTCCGTTCCCAGGGCCTCAGCGCTGAGCTTCTTGAAGCTGGTGCTTGAGCTCGACGCAGCGACGCGGGCAGACCTTTGACCCATCTCTGCCCCACCAATGCCTACTGCCTCCGCCATGGACTCGTTGGTGTTCGAAGGTGCGGGGTTCGGAGTAGTCGTTGCCGTCGTTGCCGTCGTTGCCGTCGTTGCCGTCGTGGCAGGCGAGGCTGCCTGCGTCGAATCGGTAGACGACGGCCTTGCCGTCGCAGCCGGATCAGGAGCGGGCATGGGCCCTGCGGAGGGGTAGATTGTTGCTGGTGTCGAGGAGGAGTCAGGCGCAGGGGTGGGTTCGTCAGCGAAAGCGCCTCCCGCCAACCCCGGACCGGCCACAAGCGCGGCAGCCAAGGCTGCTGTTCCCAAGACTTGGAGGACTGGGCGACGGTGAGACTGGTTCCGCTTCATATTGGCTCCGGAGGCAGACGGTGCGCTCCCCAGAGAGCACCATTTGGGGTGTGCAGTTCCTCTGTCACCGGGGCTGGCGACGAGGGACTGGAACGTGGATCTTAACGCGCTCACCCTAGCACCGTGATGCTGGTGAAACCAGAGGTTCTGTTGTTGCCAAAGTGAAAGATGCGTCAGCGTTATCCACAACCGAGGCAATATGACTTGGTCGCATGGTGTAGGGTGCCTAGGCTGTACCTCAGTTACACTGCTCCGCTGGGGCGGCAGTTGTATGGGGGAATCATATGGACGCTGTGCAAATCGTGGAGGACGAAGTCCGCGAGCTGATCCGACGTCGTGGCCTGGACCCGTCGCGGCAGGCCGGAGAGGTCCGTCGGCTGGTTGAGGCTGCTGTCAGCGACTACGACGAACGGGCTCTCGTGGGGCCACTTCCTCCGATCGGTCCGCTTGAGACCGCCCGCAGGTTTGTTTTCGATGCTGTTGCAGGGTTCGGGGTCCTTCAGCCTCTGCTGGATGATCCCACCATCGAGGAAATTTGGCTCAACGCCCCGAACGAAATCTATGTCGCACGGAATGGAGAATCCGAGCTGACGTCCCTGAGCCTTACAGACCAACAGGTCCGCGACCTGGTGGAACGGATGCTGAAGAGCTCTGGCCGCCGTCTGGACATGTCATCGCCATTCGTGGACGCCGCCCTTCCGGATGGATCAAGGCTCCACGTAGTCATACCGGATGTAACGCGCCGGCACTGGGCAGTGAATATCCGGAAATTTGTCGTGAAGGCGAGCAGGCTCGAGCACCTGGTTGAGCTCGGCACGCTGACGCCGCAGTCGGCACGGTTCCTGGGGGCGGCCGTCGCAAGTGGACTGAACATCCTTGTGTCCGGCGCCACCCAAGCCGGGAAAACCACCATGCTGAACTGCCTGGCCGCGAGCATCGGTAGCAGGGAACGGGTGGTCACCGTAGAGGAGATCTTTGAACTTCAATTTCCGCTACGTGATGTCGTGGGCCTGCAGTGCCGTCAGCCCAACCTGGAAGGCCAGGGCGAGATACCACTGCGCCGGCTGGTGAAAGAAGCGCTGCGGATGCGTCCGGACCGCCTGGTGGTGGGGGAGGTCCGGGAGGCTGAGAGCCTGGACATGTTGATTGCCTTGAATTCCGGACTCCCCGGGATGTGCACAGTCCACGCGAACTCGGCCCATGACGCAGTGACCAAGATCTGTACCCTTCCGCTGCTCGCCGGTGAGAACATCTCGTCAGCTTTTGTTGTACCCACGGTCGCATCATGCATTGACCTGGTGGTCCATTGCAGCCGCCAGGCCAACGGGCGCCGCCAGGTCACCGAAGTACTGTCGCTGGGGAGGAGAGTCGAAAACGGCGTTATCGAGTCGTCGATGGTTTTCGGTATGGACGACGGGATGCTCCAGCCACGGGCCAACTCCATGCCGGCAGCTGAGAAATTTGCGCGCGCCGGCTACGACGTCGCGGCGCTGTTGGAACCGCACTGATGGCACCGCTCATGGGGGTACTTGCCGGCGCTGGGTTCTTTCTTATCTGGTGGTCGTGTTGGGAGAATCCGCAACCGGCCGCCCGGCCGGCCAGGTCAAACAGGCTGGAAGACCTTCTGGCGTCCGCCGGTATTGAGAAAGTCTCGGCGGCCGGTTTGATGGCCAGTTGCCTTGGACTGGGCCTTTTTGTGGCGCTTGTATTCTTCGCCGTCAGCCGCTCATGGCCGATGGCGGCGTGCTTCGGCCTCTTCGGTGCCTGGCTTCCGGTCAGCGTGATCCGCTGGCGTGCCAGGAAGAGAACGGCGCTGCTCCGTCAGTTGTGGCCGGACGTCGTGGACCACCTCAGATCCGCTATCCGGGCGGGACTGTCACTGCCGGAGGCCCTCATCCAGCTCGGGGAGAAGGGCCCCGAAGAACTGCGGTACGTCTTTAGGAATTTCGGCTCGGACTACCGCGCCGGAGGCCAGTTTGATGCCTCACTGAACAAACTCAAAGACCGGCTGGCCGATCCCGTGGCTGACCGGATCGTGGAAGCACTGCGGCTGACGCGCGAAGTCGGAGGCGCGGACCTGGGGAAACTGCTCAGCACGCTTGCGGAGTTCCTGCGGGAAAACGCCCGCACACGAAGTGAGCTTGAGGCCCGCCAGTCGTGGACCATCAACGCAGCCAGGCTGGCGGTTGCTGCTCCCTGGATCGTCATGGTGCTTCTGGCCACGAGGCCAGAGGCGGTCCAGGCATACAACACGCCGGTGGGTGTCGCTGTTTTGTTGGGCGGCCTTGTTGTGTCCCTTCTCTGCTATTCGCTGATGCTGAGGATTGGCGCCCTCCCACCGGACGAAAGGGTTCTCAGATGACGGGCTCTCAGGCCGCGGCCATGATCTGCGGGATCGTCCTCGGAGTGGGACTTTGGCTGGTCTTCGTCAGGTTGCCGATAATGCGCGCCACTACACTGGCCGAACGCATTGAACCGCAGCTGAAATCACAAAACCTTGAGTCAAGGCTGCTGCGCGCAGCGGGGGCCCAGAACGTCACACCGTTCGGCCCGCTGGAACGCATTATGCGGCCCCTGGTCCGCGACGGCTTCGCCGCGCTGGGCGGGCTGAACCTGGGATCCAAGGGCCTTGCACGACGCCTCGCCCAGGCAGGCATCAACAAACCTCCGCTCGACTTCCGGGCTGAGCAGCTGCTCTGGGCTGTGGCAGCCTTCAGCCTTTCGCTGTCGTTGGTGGTCTTCGGTGCCCTAGCGGGCCGCTTCAGTCCATTGCTGGCGGTCCTCGCGGTCGTTGGGAGCGGGTTCGGCGGGTTTCTGTTCCGCGACTACTGGCTGGGGGTCCAGATCAGGAACCGGGAAGCCCGGATGATGGCTGAGTTCCCCAGCCTGGCCGAGTTGATGGCGCTCGCGGTCGGTGCCGGCGAAAGCGCCACCGGCGCGCTGGACCGCGTCTGCCGCAGCGCGCACGGGGAACTGGCCAAGGAGTTCTCCCGGATCCTGGCCGAAACCCGGGCCGGCAGGCCACTCGTGGAGGCCATGCAAGGGTTCTCCGCCCGAACCGACCTGGGTCCGCTGATCCGGTTCGTTGACGGCATTATCGTGGCCGTGGAACGGGGGACCCCGTTAGCGGACGTACTCCGGGCCCAAGCCCAGGATGTCCGGGATACGGCCAAACGGAACCTCATGGAGTCGGCCGGTAAAAAAGAGATTGGGATGATGGTGCCGCTCGTTTTCGGTGTCCTGCCCTTGACCGTGATCTTCGCTGTTTACCCCGGCATTGCAGCTATCAGCCTTGGCCTATAGGCAGCCTCGCTGGGCAACCATAACCAGCCAGGCTGCCGGCTTTGAGAACGCGACTACTGAATAGGATGAAAAATGAAAAACCTGGGATTGCGCAGCGGATTGCAGCTTTTGGGCATCGTGGCCGGAATCTGGTGCTTAGCTCGGATAAGCCTGCAGCCGTACGGGGCGCTGCCCGCCGGGCGAAGCAACGCGGCCTCCGAACACCCTGAGCGTGGCGACGTCCCTGGCTGGGTGATGATCACACTAATGTCGGCGGTCCTCGTGGCAGCGTTGTTGGCTTTGGCGGGTCCGGCCCTGGAGTCGATGTTCAACCAGGCAATGGACAGGGTCGGAAACTGACCATGCCCCGACGCCTTGGGCGGGACCTTCTCCGCCGCGGCAGTTCCGTTGCAGTACAAGGCCGTTTCAGGGGTGCGTCAACGGGCGAACGCGGTTCGGCCGTGGTGGACTTCGTCCTGGTGGGTGGCCTGCTCAGCATGTTTTTCCTGGCCATCATCCAACTCACCTTGGTCCTTCACGTCCGAAATACCCTGATCGACGCCGCGGCATCAGGCGCCCGCTACGGCGCCTTGGCAGACAGGGGCGCCGCCGATGCCCAGGAGCGCGCCGGGGCGCTGGTTGGAATGGCACTTAACGAGGACTTCGCCCGCGATATCAGCACCTCCGAAGTGACCTTCCAAGGCCTCCGGACGCTGGAAGTGACCATCAAGGCCCCCATGCCGGTTATCGGATTGATCGGGCCCCGGGACATGTTGGAAGTCAAGGGCCATGCCGCTGTCCAGCCGTGAAGCCATCCATTCGGCCGTAGTCCGAAGGCTGAGGTTCGCGTGTGGCCTCCCGGCCACGACCGCTCCGCCACCGGACGACAACACCAGGGCCATCCGGGAACAGGGGAGTGCAGTGGTGGAATTTACGTTCCTCGCGCTGCTTCTGATGGTTCCGCTCGTGTACTTCATCATTACCATGGGCCAGATACAGGGCGGATCCTTTGCCGTCGTTGGGGCGGCCGACCAGGCCGCAAAAGTGTATGTCGCCCAGCCTGACGCTGCCTCGGCGCAGCGCGCGGCCGAGCAGGCGGCCCTGGTTGCCCTCGCAGATTACGGTCATCCTGCCGACAACGCCCAAATAACCACGAATTGTGACCCGTCTGCCTGCCAGGCAGCCGGAACAGCAGTGACCGTGACCGTCAATTTGAGGGTGCCTCTGCCGTTTGTGCCGTTCAGTGACGAGCTCAGACTCAACGCCAGTAACGTCGAAGCATCTTCCACCCAACTGGTTGGCAGGTTCCGGTGAAGGCAAAGAATGCCGGGGAGGACGGCCAGATGATTGTCCTCATCATCGGATATGTCCTGCTGGCACTCTTGGTGACCACTGTCGTCGTCGGCATCTCCAGTGTCTACCTGGAGCATAAGCGTCTCCTGTCCCTGGCCGACGGAGCGTCCCTGGCCGCGGCCGACAGCTTCACCCTGGGTGATGTGGGATCTGACGACGGCGGTCCCTCCGCTGTCCTCGGTTCCGAACGCGTCAGGAACGTTGCCCGCGACTTCATCGGCAGAAATCCAGCCGCGGCGCGTTTCGACCGCTTGGACGTCGCCCCGGCGACAGGCAGTCCCGACGGCTCCACCGCCGTCGTTGTCCTCACCTCTGCCGTCCATCCGCCAGTGGTGAATTTCCTCATGCCCGACGGAATCAGGATCGAAGCTTCCTCCACGGCCCGTTCCCGGCTTACGCGGTGACCTGCGGCGGGGAGTCGGGGCCTCCGGCCGGATAGCGTAGGCTTAAACAACCATGGCCAATATTGATTTTTCCGCAGAAATCCGCGCCCTTCGCGCCACCTACACCTCCATCGAGCGAGTCAGCGATGTTGAGGCTCTGAAGGAAGACATCGCTGAACTCAGCGAGCGGGCCGGCGAGCCGAACCTGTGGGATGACCCTGCTGCTGCCCAGAAAATCACGTCCCGGCTGTCCCACCGCCAGTCGGAACTGGAGCGGCTCAACACTCTGGCCTCCCGGATTGACGACCTCGAAGTCCTTGTGGAGCTCGGTCAGGACGAGGACGACGCTGATTCCATGGGCGAAGCGGCCGCGGAACTCGAGTCCATCAGGAAAGCACTGAAGGAGCTCGAAATCGTCACGCTGCTCTCCGGTGAATACGACGAACGTGAAGCGGTAGTGTCCATCCGTGCCGGAGCCGGCGGGGTTGATGCAGCTGATTTCGCCGAGATGCTGATGCGGATGTACCTGCGCTGGGCGGAGCGGCACGGTTACCCGACCACTGTTATGGACACTTCCTACGCCGAGGAAGCCGGGCTGAAGTCCGCCACTTTTGAGGTCAAGGCACCTTACGCCTTCGGAACGCTGAGCGTGGAGGCCGGCACCCATCGCCTGGTACGGATCAGCCCCTTCGACAACCAAGGACGGCGCCAGACCTCCTTTGCCGCCGTCGAAGTGATCCCACTCATCGAACAAACTGACTCCATCGACATTCCCGACAACGAGATCCGCGTCGACGTATTCCGGTCCTCGGGCCCCGGCGGACAATCGGTCAACACCACGGACTCTGCTGTCCGCCTGACCCACATCCCCACCGGCACGGTGGTGTCGATGCAGAATGAAAAGTCCCAGCTACAGAACCGCGCGGCCGCGATGCGGGTCCTCCAGTCAAGGCTCCTGCTCCTGAAGAAGGAGCAGGAGGACGCCGAAAAGAAGGCGTTTGCCGGGGATGTCAAGGCATCCTGGGGCGACCAGATGCGCTCGTACGTCCTGAATCCGTACCAGATGGTCAAGGACCTGCGGACCGACCACGAAGTCGGCAACACGTCAGCGGTTTTCGACGGCGAGATCGATGACTTCATCGACGCCGGCATACGGTGGCGTACTGACAACCGCAACGCCGAGAAGTAACTGTCCGGCGGTCCTCACGGCACTGATCGCGCGACACGCCCCCGGAAGCCCCTAAATACGGCCTCCGGGCTGCGTATAGTCGAGGAGCCGGAGCTCTACTTCCCCCAAACAGAAGCCCGCGCACCGGCTGCAGATCTGGGCTGCGTAACGATCAGCCGTGCCTGCAGGGTACTTAGGGTCATGATCCGATTCGAAAATGTCACCAAGGTCTACGACCAGCAGGCACGGCCCGCGCTGGATTCTGTCAACCTTGAGATCGACCGTGGCGAGTTCGCCTTCCTCGTAGGCGCTTCCGGATCCGGAAAATCCACCTTCCTGCGGCTGGTGTTGAAAGAGGACCGCGCCTCGTCCGGGGCCGTCTACGTGGCGGGGCAGAACGTTGCCAAGATCTCAAGCTGGCGGGTGCCCCGTCTCCGCCGCGGCATCGGCGTCGTCTTCCAGGACTTCCGCCTCCTGCCGCAGAAAAACGTCTTCGCCAACGTCGCCTTCGCAATGCAGGTCATCGGCAAGAGTCGCAGCGTCATCCGGGACACGGTGCCCGAGGTACTCAAGACAGTGGGGCTCGAAGGTAAGGAAAACCGGCTCCCGCACGAACTCTCCGGCGGCGAGCAGCAGCGCGTGGCCATTGCCCGTGCGGTGGTTAACCGGCCGGGCATCCTCCTGGCGGACGAGCCGACGGGAAACCTGGATCCCACGACGTCAATGGGCATCATGGGGGTGCTGGACAAGATCAACCAAAATGGCACCACAGTAGTAATGGCCACGCACGATGACGACATCGTCAATGAGATGCGCAAGCGCGTAGTGGAGTTGAAGAACGGCGTAGTCATCCGCGATGAAGCGAAGGCCCTCTACACTTCCATGATCCCGGTGGTTGGCCAGTCGCGGCGGCTTAAGGACGCCAGCGGCCGGGAGGAGCCACCGCCTGCCAGCCCTGAAGGACAACGCGATGGCTCAGGGGAGGGACAGCGATGAGGCTCGCTTTTATCCTCGGCGAGATCGGCAGCGGCCTGCGGCGGAACGTGACCATGGTCGTTTCCGTCATCCTGGTGACCTTTGTTTCCCTGACCTTCGTTGGCGCAGCCGGGATGCTCCAGCTACAGATCAACCAGATGAAGGGCTACTGGTACGACAAGGTCCAGGTAGCGATCTTTCTTTGCAGTGACGGTTCGACGGCCGCCGGGTGCGCCGCCGGCCCGGTCACTCCGGAGCAGCAGGACAACCTGCAAAGCCTCCTGGAGTCACCGGCGGTGGCTCAGTACATCAACGATTTCCAGTTTGAGTCCAAGGAAGAGGCGTACAAGCACTTCAAGGACCAGTTCTCCAATTCCCCAATTGTTGACTCTGTCACGCCTGACCAGCTTCCGGCCTCCTTCCGGATCAACATGAAGGATCCGGAAAAGTACCAGATCATCAGCGAGACCTTTTCGTCCCAGCCCGGCGTCGAGACTGTTATTGACCAGCGCCAGTTGCTGGAACGGCTCTTCTCCGCCATGAATGCCGCTTCCCTCGTGGCTGTCAGCGTCGCGGGCGTCATGATTGTCTGTGCCATCCTCCTGATCGCTACCACTATCCGCCTCTCGGCGTTCAGCCGACGCCGCGAAACGGGCATCATGCGCCTCGTGGGCGCCTCCAAAACAGTCATCCAGCTGCCGTTCATCCTCGAAGGTGTCATTGCTGCCGTGATCGGCGCTGCGCTGGCGTCCGGAACGCTGTGGGCCGTGGCGCACTTCTTCCTGGGGGAGTACCTGTCCAAGCAGTACCCGGACACGGCCTTCATCTCGCCGGCGCAGACACTCATCCTTGCGCCCGCCTTGCTGATCCTTGGCGGATCCTTGGCAGGAATTTCGTCTCTCTTGACCTTGCGCAGATATTTGAGGGTTTAGGCTGTGCAAACCGACCAAGGAAAGCTTATGACTGGCATGAATCGTACTTCCCGCGCGCCCGGCAAAACCGGCAACCGTCAGCCGCGCCGCGCCGGCATCATCAGCGGTGTCCTGGCGCTTGTCCTGGCGGCAAGCCTGGGCGCTTCAACGCCGGCAGCTTTCGCCGACGAACTGGAAGACAAGCAGGCCGCCCTCGAAGCCGAGGCCGCCCGGGTTCAGCAGTCCCTTGAATTTGTTGACTCGCGGATAGCCAAAGCCGCGGGCGACCTGGTGATCTACCAGGGCCAGCTTCCCGGCGCCCAACAGGCACTTCTTGAAGCCCAGGGCAGGGTTGCCAGCGCCGTCAAGGAAGTCGAGGCGCTCTCAGCGCGGGTGGACCTGGCACAGCAGAACAAGGCCAAGATCACGCAACAGCTGGAGACAGACAAGCAGAAGATAGCGGACACAAAGAAGCTGATCGGCCAGATTGCTACGCAGGCGTACAAGTCCGGCGGGGTTCCCTCCAACCTCACGCTCTTCTTCGGATCCAACGCAGGCGGGAGCCTGACCGATACGATGGACCTCGCCGACCAGGCCATGCGCAGCCAAAACTCGGCCATGGACAAGCTGTCCCAGCAGAACGCCACCAACGTCAATTCCCAGGCTCGGCTTGCGGCAGTTGAAGCGGAGATCCAGGACCTGAAAGCCAAGGCCGACGCAGCGCTCGAGCGGGAAAAGGCGGCCCGCGACGAAGCCGCCGCCAAGAAGGCGCAGGTTGACCAGCTGATCGCCGACACCACCCGGCTGGATGCCGAACTCCAGGCCGCACGGCCAGGCATTCAGAGCCAACTGGCAGCCGTCGAGGCCAGCCAGAACGCAGTCGCCAACGAGATTGCCGAGCGTGACCGCAGGCTGCGGGAAGCCTGGGAAGCAGAACAACGTCGCCGTGCTGAGGCGGCGGCAGCAGCCGCGGCGGCAGCGGCCGCTGCAGCGGGCCAAGCTGCCCCGCCGCAGGCGCCCTACGCTCCGGTGACCGGGTCGCCGTCGGCGTTTGGCCTGCGGCACCCCTTCGCCGGTTCCGTGCCCATCACGTCCGGCTTCGGTTGGCGGGCCACTCCGCCGGGAACCATCGATTTCTACGGCACCGGCGGTTACATGCATACCGGCATAGACTTCGGAGCAGCGTGCGGCACCCCGGTTTATGCGGCCGCGGCCGGTGAGGTCTTTTCCTCGGGCTGGAACTCAGCCGACGGCGGCGGATGGCGGGTAAAGCTTTCCCACGGTGTGATGGAAGGCAACTCCCTGACCACCATCTACTACCACAACAGCAGCATCGCCGTCTCCAACGGCCAGAGGGTCTCCCAAGGCCAGCTCATTGCCTACTCGGGCAACACAGGGAACTCCACAGGCTGCCATGCACACTTCGAGACCTGGCTGAACGGCGCAGCGGTCGATCCGATGCGGCTGCTGTAACGCCGCTCCGCAGCTGCCGTACACTGGTATGACTTCGCGCCGGAACGGCCGGAGCCACTGACGATCCAAGAACCGAGGAGTTCCACCGTGCCCAAAGAAAGTGGCCGTAAAGTGGTGGCCACCAACCGCAAGGCCCGGCATGACTACCACGTGCTGGACACCTATGAGGCGGGAATAGCCCTCATGGGAACAGAGGTCAAGTCGCTTCGCGAGGGCCACGCGTCCATGGTCGATGGCTTCTGCACCTTCTACAACGACGAGTTGTGGATGGAGGGCATCCACATCCCGGAATATAACCAGGGAAGCTGGACCAACCATGCTGCCCGCAGGCGCCGGAAGCTGCTCCTCCACCGCGAGGAACTGATCAAGATTTCGCACAAGATCAGGGAGTCCGGGTTCACCATCGTCCCGCTCCAGCTGTACTTCGTCGACGGCCGTGCCAAGGTGGAGATCGGGGTCGCCCGCGGTAAGCGGGAATACGACAAGCGACAGAGCCTGCGTGAGCAGCAGGACAACCGTGAGGCACTGCGCGAGATCCGGGAACGCAACCGGAGGTAGCGCGCCGCGGGGTGGAATGATTTCCACCGGCTGTGCGTTATGATTGGTAGTCCGGCAGGCATTGGGACGCAAAACCTGACCTGCCGGGTTTGATAACAAAATACGGGGATGATCGGTTTCGACGATGTTAGTCGCGACAGGTGAAGCGGGCCGAGGATGCAGAATTATCTCGTAAACGCTGTCTGCAAACCAATAAGTGCCGAATCTAAGCGCACTGACTTCGCTCTTGCTGCCTAAGCAGTAAGACAGTCCGTCAGCCCGAGGTTGCTATTGCCCCGGAACCTGGCGTCATTTAGATAGCCACTGCTGTTTGCCTCCGTCATCGGGGCAAACGGGACTCTTAGATGACTGGGCCCGGATCAGCCAGCTGTTTGCAGCATGGCTGGGGCCGAGAAAATCCGACGCAAACTGCGCCCGGAGAAGCCCTGACAACACGACATCGGACGGGGGTTCAATTCCCCCCATCTCCACATTTTGCGATGCCGCAAGGCACGCAGAACGGCCCGGACCTTGGTCCGGGCCGTTCCGCTTTAAGCGCAATGCAGCAGCTGACGCTGTCATTTCCCCCCGTTCACCCACGGCGTAGACACGCAGGGAGTAGGACGGCAGGCCGAATGGTTGAGACAAGTAGGACCAGCAGCCAGTCCGGAGCCAATCGGCTGCCATAACCCCAGGAGGTGGGCCATGGACCAGGTGCGGAAGCCCGGTTCACCAGAGTCCGACGACGGGCCTCTGGACTCGTACTCGGAGACGGTCATGCGCGTGGCTGAGACAGTCACCCCACACGTTGCCGCCATTGAAATGACGGGAAACCGTCGGAATGGCCGATTTCGTGTGGGCGCCGGATCGGCAGTGCTGTTCACGGAGGACGGTTACCTGCTGACAAACTCCCACGTAGTGGCTGGCACCCGCCAAGGCAACGCTGTTTTCGCGGACGGTGCCCGCACCGACCTGGAGCTCGTGGGCGCCGATCCATTGTCCGATCTTGCCGTTGTGCGCGGCCGCGCGCCCAAACTCCCGCCTGCCGAGTTCGGCGACGCGGAAACCCTGCGGGTGGGGCAGCTCGTCGTTGCGGTGGGGAACCCGCTGGGGCTGGCCGGATCCGTGACTGCTGGCGTCGTCAGCGGCCTGGGCAGGGCCATCCCAGTCTGGGCAGGAGGCAACCGGAGGGTGATCGAGGACGTTATCCAAACGGATGCGGCCCTGAACGCCGGGAGTTCCGGCGGTGCGCTGGCGGACACCCACGGGCGGATTGTCGGCATCAATACAGCGGTGGCCGGCGCCGGACTGGGGCTGGCGGTGCCCATCAATGCAACCACGCGAAGGATCATCGCGGCGTTGCTGGCTGACGGGCGCGTTCGCCGGGCCTACCTTGGTGTCGTCAGCACGCCCATCCGCCTAAATGCCAGTGCCGTGGTTCGGACCGGGCAGCGGGACGGGCTGCGCGTGGTGGAGGTCCTGGCAGGTTCACCCGCGGACCGGGCAGGCCTGGCGGCGGGTGACATCATCCTGACAGCAGGCGGCCGTCCCGTCAGCAACGCTGAAAGCCTGCAGAAGCTGCTGTTCGCCGACGCTATCGGCCAGCCCCTGCGGATTGCGGTACTGAGGGACGGCAAAGAAACTGACCTTGTTGCCGTGCCCGAAGAAATGGCGGCTAACGGGTAGTGGCCGCTACCGGCGCTTCTTCAGGTGCGCGACCGGATCCTGCGGGCCGTCAATGGGGCTCTTGGCCTTCTTTTCGGCGCGTTTCTCTTTGATAGTCTTGACCGGCTTCTTGGACAGATTCTGGTGAGGTGTCTTGTCAGGCATGGCGTGCTCCCTTATTAGGCGGGACGGCGTACGTCCCATCTCGTAAATTACGCCTGATTCGCCCTTAAGGAAATGCCCGGATTCAGTCCGGGACGGCGACGTCCGCGATGCCCACAAAACGGGTCCCAACGCCGTCGAACTCGCTGCGGACAAAGCCCGGACGTGGGGGCGGCAGCTCACCGGGAGGATGGTGACCGCAGCTGACATAGGTAAACTCGGGCCACCATTTTTTTGGCCGCGCCGCTTCCTCGTAGCCGCACACGGCACATTCCAGATGAACCCACACCGGACGCTTCCCGGTGCGGTTTGCCCGCGATTGGACAAGCCAGGGCGGCGGGTTGTCCAGGATTTCGCCGAGGTCGGCTTCCGTCAGCCATTTTGGGATGCCATGGCGTTGGGCCATCTCCAGGGGTACATCGAGGGCAATTGCCGCGTCACGTCTGCTAATCATCACAGTCAACGATACGGGACTGCGTTAGAGGCCGCCGCCGCCCACCAGGCAACCGGAAGCACAGAGTGCGCTGATTCAGCTAGGACGCAAGGGCGATGCCCACAGCAGCAGCGGCGAATCCCGCGACCAGATTGGCCGCCACGTTCAAGGCTGCTGCGGCAATCCGGGATTCAGCCAGCAGCCTGATGGTGGCGGTTGTCCACGAACTAAAAGTAGTCAGGCCGCCGGCGAGGCCAGTTGCCACAGCGGCATGGAGGTCTTCGGGCAGTCCCAGCCGTCCTGTCATTCCAACGGAGAGCCCTATGATCAGGCACCCGGCTACGTTGACCACCAGGGTGGCCCACGGCCAGTGCTGCGGCGTCCGACCGGCGGCGTCCTTGGCGCGCGGGCCCGTGGAGGTAGCGGCGGGCCGATGAGCGAACCAGCTGTCCACGGCGAAGCGCAGCAGAGCACCGGCCACGCCGAAGACGCCTACCAGCATTGCGGCGGTCACGCAGGGGCTCCGGAGCGGTCGGCCAGCACTTTGCCCGTCCTCCAGCCAGCGGCCGCGGCGCCGAACCCCAGCAGAAGTGACAGGCCGAGGTACGCAATCCACACCAGGTGGAGGTTGGCACGGGAGAACTGATCCACCGCGAACACCACTGCGGAAAACGTCGTGAAGGATCCCAGCAGACCGGGCCCGAGCCCCGCCCGGAGCCAGAAAGCAATGCGGGGCCTGGCGATCCAGAACGTAGTCAGGGCTGCCAGGACAAAGCTCCCGGCCACATTGATGCCCAGCGTGGTCCAGGGCATCATTCCCGCGGCATCAGGGAAGGCCAGGCCCAGGCCGTACCGGAGTTCGGTCCCGAGGAGTCCGCCGCCGGCCACCGCCAGCCATGCACGCCAGCCAGGGGTCCCAGTGCCGGCCATTCAGCCGTTTCCGAGGACGCAGCCGGCGTGCGGCGCGTCGCTGTGCACCCACAAGGCCGAGGTGATTTCATCAGCGAGGTCATACTCCCGGGTCTTACCCGCGGAGCTGATTCGCACTACAAGTGCCCCGCCGAATGGCTTGCGACCCACTACCTCCACCTCGGCGTCGAGGTCGATTTCCTCGGCAGACAGGTACCGGAGCAAGTCAGGGTTCTCATCGCTGATTCGGGTGATCCGGCCGGTGTGTCCCTGATCCAATTCATTCATCAGGTGGGCGTGTGGCATCCGGACCGTGCCATCGGCGCCGGGGATGGGGTCGCCGTGGGGATCCCGAAGTGGATTTCCCAGTTTCGCCGCCATCCGCTCAATAAACGTGTCCGAGACGGCGTGTTCGAGATGCTCGGCCTCATCATGGACCTCATCCCAGCTGTAGCCAAGCTGTTGGACCAGATAGGTTTCGATCAGCCGGTGCCGCCTGACCATGGAGAGCGCAAGCCGCACGCCGGCGTCGGTGAGGGTGATTGCGCTGTACGGCTTGTGGTCCACCAGGCCCTGGTCCTTGAGCTTGCGGACCATCTCGGACACGGAGGAGTTTGCCACACCCAGCCGTTGCGCAAGTTGGGAGGAGGTAATGGGTTTGTCCTGCCACTCCGTGAAGGAGTAGATGACCTTGACGTAGTCCTCGATGGAGGAGGAGGGCGCGCTGGTCTTCACGACACCAAGCCTACCCGTTGCGCGGAGGGCGTCACGCTTTTGCGGCCCGCCATGTCAGGGTGAGGTAGGGCAGTCCCAGGCCCGCGCCGGGGGAGTGTCCCAGATGGTCGTGGAGGTACCAGTCCAGGTTGGCGAGGACCTTGGCGCGGGTGGTATCGCCGGAACGGAGGTAGTAGCTCCGCGACTTGGCAAGCTCCATGATCTCTGTCGTGGTGAGCGCGTCTTCCCAGCGGGTGACATGGCTTTCCAGCTCCACGAACTCCGGTCCCAAGGGCGGCTGGAAGTGCGGCCGGTAGACATCCCCGGCGTGCATGATGCGGGAAAGCCGGTGAACCCAAGGGACTGAAGTGTCCAACTGGTTCCAGATCAGCCCCAACCTTCCGCCGGCGCGGAGAACCCGTGAAAGCTCCGTACTGGCGGCCAGGGGATCGCACCAGTGCCAGGCCTGCGCCACGCTGACGACGTCGAATGAGGAGTCCCCGAATCCCGTCGCCTCGGCAGTGCCCACAGTTGCCGCAACGCCGGGGTGCAGGATCCGCAACTGGTCGAGCATGTCGGCGGAGGGGTCCACGGCGGAAACGGACAATCCGCGGTCGAGCAGCAGGACCGTGAATTTTCCGGTGCCGGCGCCCACGTCCAGGGCATCCCGGGCCCCCGCCGGAATAAGCCAGTCGGCCGAATCGCCGGGGTAACCGGGGCGCACGCGTTCGTAGTGTTCGCCTCCGTCCTGGAAGCTCTGTCCAAGCTCCTGACGGCGTACGTGGTCAAGTTTGGGGCCACCCCGTGCCACGTGCAGCCTCCTTCGCCAGATGCCCTTGGGTATCCTTCGAATTTACCGCATGGGCGGGGTAACCCGGGTCAGTCGTCGATGCAGGGGGCAGCGCCTGCCGTGCCAGGCGTATTGGGTGCCCAGTCCGGGTATTTGCGGGTGTCGTTAGCCGGAACCCAGCGACCCGAGTCAACCACATAGTCCCAGCCCAGGCCGGTTCGGCGGAGTTCCTCGATGCCAGCCAGGAGACGCTGGGCGTCTTCGAGGCGGGACCCTACGCCGAAGCTTGCCCGCAGGGAGCCGGAAGGGAGGCCCAGGCGCTTCAGCAGGGGGTGGGCACAGAACCGGCCGTCGCGGAGGCCTACGCCGTGTTCTGCTGACAGGTAGGCAGCCACCAGGCCGGCGTCGTAGCCTTCCACCGAGAAGTTCACTACGCCGATGGTGTCGGTGTCCGGATCGGTGTCCTTGAAGATCTGGTGTACCGTCACGCCTTCGATCTTCTGCAGTCCCTCCACCAGGAACGACCGGATAGCCGACTCGTGGGCGTGCCACCGGTCCTGATCCAGCGATGCGATGACCTGGGTGGCGCGAGCCAGTGTGGCTGCGCCCAGGACGTTGGGCGAACCGCCCTCGTGCCGGGCTGGGCCGGTGGCCCAGCTGACGCCGTCGAGCCTGGCCTCCCGCACCGCGCCGCCACCGGCAAGATGCGGCGTACCCGCGTCGAGCCAGTCCGACCGCCCCACGAGGACGCCTGCGCCGAAGGGCGCGTAGAGCTTGTGGCCCGAGAAAGCGAGGTAGTCGACGTCGTCGGCGCTGATGTTGATCCGGCGATGTGGCGCGAGCTGCGCGGCATCGACGACGATCCGGGCGCCGTGCTGGTGGGCAAGGGCGGCGAGGGCACGGATGGGCAGGATTTCGCCGGTGACGTTGGAGGCGCCCGTGACGGCGAGCAGGCTGATTCCGCCCTGTTCCAGTTCGGCACCGAGGGCCTCGATGGTGCCGGCCACGGTGTCGGCCGCAACGACGCTGCGGTGCGGGACGCCCTGCCACGGCAGGAGGTTGGCGTGGTGCTCGATGTCGAGGTACAAAACCTCCCCCGTGGGGCGGCCGTCCGCGGACGGAAGGCACCCGGCGAGGAGGTTCAGGGAGTCCGTGGTGTTCCTGGTGAAGATGACGGAGTCACCGGGCCGGCCTCCCACGAAGTCACGCACGATGTTCCGGGCGTTCTCGTAGACGGACGTGCTGATCTGGGATGCGTAGCCGGCGCCGCGGTGGACGCTGGCGTAGAACGGCAGGATCTCGTTGAGGTAGGCGGAGACAACCGAGAGGGCCGGGGCGGAGGCGCCGTAGTCCAGGTTGGCGTAACGCACGTGGCCGCCCTGGATCAGCGGGGCCTGGATTTCGGCGCCGGTGACGGCGGAGAGCGGCCGTCCCGCAACGGCGAGCCGTTCGCTGAACAGGGCTGCGGTCTCGTTTGCGGCCAGGGTACGGACGGCGGAGTTGGGGGAGACGGTGGCTGTTGTCACAGAGACCTCACTTTAGAGGGACTCCCTGTCCCGGGAATCCGCGCTTGCCGGGTCCGTTCCGGACCGGCCTGGTCGTCACCCGGGGCACCCCACCGCGAATGGAGGGTTGCCGGCCAGCAAACCGGGGTTTCGCGCTGGCACTCGTGACCTGTTAAGAGCGTAGAACATGGGCGGGGCGGGCAGGAAGCCCGTCCGAATGTTAAGGCTTTTGTTACGCGCGGATGGAAATACCCATGGTTATCCGAAGATACGACGGCGGACGCCCCCATCAGGAGGCGTCCGCCGTTGATAATTCGGCACTTGGGCTGCTAGAGGAGGTCGTCCAGGTCAGGGTTGAGCCGTTTGAGGACTTCCGAATGCAGGATGGAGTTCGTCGCAAGCGCGTTGCCGCCAAACGGACCGTCTTCACCCTCGAGGGAGGTGAAGCGGCCGCCGGCCTCCACCACGATCGGGACCAGTGCCGCCATGTCGTAGAGATTCAGCTCCGGCTCACACGCGATGTCCACGGAGCCTTCGGCCACCATGCAGTAGGACCAGAAGTCGCCGTAGGCACGCGTGCGCCAGACGTCTTCGGTGAGGCCAAGGAAGTCATCCAGGTTCCCGCGGTCCTTCCAGCCGCTCAGGCTGGAGTAGGACAGGGAAGCGTCCGAGAGTTTCGACACGTCTGAGACCTTCAGCCGGGTGGCCGCAGCCAGTGACCGGCCCATGTAGGCGCCTGCGCCCTTGGCAGCCCACCAGCGCTTGCCCAGGGCAGGGGCACTGACGACGCCGACGACGGGCTCTCCTTCGTCCACAAGCGCAATCAGTGTTGCCCACACCGGTACGCCACGGACAAAGTTCTTGGTGCCGTCGATGGGGTCGATGATCCAACGCCGGGAGCCATGGCCTGAACTGCCGAATTCCTCGCCCAGGACCGCATCGCGGGGGCGGGAACGGGAAAGCTGGCCACGGATGGCTTCTTCGGCGGCCTTATCGGCATCAGTGACCGGGGTCAGGTCCGGCTTGGTCTCGACGTGGAGGTCCAGTGCCTTGAAGCGGCTCATGGTCTGGTCGTCCACGGAATCGGCCAGCACGTGGGCCAGGCGCAGGTCATCGTTGTAGCTCGAAGCGGGTTGGATCATGGTTCCAAACTACCGTCAAAGCGCCGTGTGGTTGGGGACCCCGGCTTCGGGCGGCGTCCTGAACAGCCCGGGCGCTGCTCCCAGCCCGGCCGGGCGGGTCAGTTGACGCTGCCCAATTCCTTGGTTTCTTGCCCCTCCATGCGGGGATCGGTGCCGAGCAGGCGCCGGAGGGACGCGAGCCTGGCAGGTCCGGTTGGGCCCGCATGGCCTTCGGCAACCCAGGAGTCCAGGCCGCAGTTGACTGCGCTGGCATTGTGTTTGCAGCCCCGCTCGCACGCATCAGTGCCCGGCTCCAGGTCCGGAAAGGAGCGGAGGATGCGGTCTGCGTCGACATGCGCCAGTCCGAAGGACCGGATGCCGGGGGTGTCGATGATCCAGCTTCCAGCAGGGGCGTCGGCCAGCTTTAGGGCCAGGGCTGAGGAGGACGTGTGGCGTCCGCGGCCTGTCACGGCGTTGACTCCGCCCGTGGCTCGCTCGGCTCCGGTCAGGGCGTTCACCATGGTGGACTTGCCTACGCCTGAGTGCCCCAGCATCACCGTGACCTTGCCATCGAGGTAGGCCCGAAGCTGGGCGACGGCATCGCTGTCCAGGCGCGCCGAGAGCCCGTCGTCGGAGCGGGCATCGATGCCGGATGCAGCGGCGTCGGCCGTCCGGCTGATGATGACCGGGAAGTCCAGGTGCTCGTAGTTCGACAGAAGTTCGGCAGGGTCTTTGACATCGGCTTTCGTGACCAGCAGGATCGGCTCGATGCCGGCGTCGTACGCGGCGACGAGTGCGCGGTCAATGAAGCCGGTGCGTGGTTCGGGATTGGCCGCCGCCACCACAACAACGAGCTGGTCGGCGTTGGCCACAACTGCCCGTTCAACGGGGTCGGTATCATCGGCGCTGCGCCGCAGGAGCGTCCTGCGGTCCTGGATCCGGACCAGCCGGGCAAGCGTGTCCGGTTCCCCGGAGACATCTCCCACCAATGAAACGAAGTCACCAGCGACCACGGGGGACCGGCGGAGTTCCCGTGCCCGTGCGGCGATGATGATGCGTTCTTCCCCTGAATCTTCGCCGACCACCGCTGTGTATCGGCCGCGGTCCACGGTAATGATCCGTCCTGTCACGGCGTCGTCGTGGCTGGGGCGGTCCTTGGTGCGGGGCCGGGAACCTTTCTTGCTGGGGCGGATCCGGACGTCGGATTCGTCCCAGGAGTCAGTGCTGCGTGCCACTATGCGTTACCAGCGGGTTCCGGCGTACCAGGTTCCTGGCCCTGCGCGATCATGTCTTCCCACAGCCGCGGGAAATCGGGCATGGTCTTGGCCGTGGTGGCGATGTCTTCTACTTCTATGCCCTCCACTGCGAGGCCCAGTATCGCCCCTGCAGTTGCCATTCGATGGTCCGCATAGCTGTGGACGACGCCGGAATGCAGCTTGGCCGGGCGGATCACCAGCCCGTCGCTGGTTTCCTCGGCGTCGCCGCCCAGCCGGTTGATCTCGGCGACCAGGGCGGCGAGCCGGTCAGTCTCATGGCCGCGGAGGTGTGCGATACCGCTGAGCCGGGAGGGGCCGCTGGCAAGCGCGCAGAGCGCCGCGACAGTGGGGGCAAGCTCACTGGTTTCATCAAAGTCGGCGCCCTTGATCTGAGCTCCGCCGGTGACCGTGAGGACGCCGTCGGCCAGGCTGACCGTGGCGCCCATGTCCGCAAGGATACTGCGCCAGAGGTCACCCACCTGCGTGGTTCCAGTGGGCCAGTTGGGAATCCGGACCGTGCCGCTGGTGGCCAATGCGGCGGCCAAGAAAGGGCCAGCGTTGGAAAGGTCCTGCTCAATGCGCTGGTCAAACGCCCGGATAGTTCCTGGCGCCACGACCCAGTGATTGGGGACGGAATCATCCACGGACACGCCCACGCCGCGAAGGACTGCCACTGTCATGTTGATATGGTCCAGGCTCGGCACCGGCTTACCGACATGCTCCAGGTGCAGCCCCTCGGTAAAGCGTGCACCCACCAGCAGTAACGCAGAGACAAACTGGGACGAGGCACTGGCGTCGATCACCAGATGTCCGCCCCGGACTTCCCCGGTTCCGGCCACGTCAAAGGGCAGGGACGCCGGTGTCCCGCCGTCCTCTGCCGTCACGGCCACACCGAGCGCCTTCAGGGCTTCGATGATGGTCCCCATGGGGCGGTTCCTGGCGTGCGGATCGCCGTCGAACACGCTGACGCCGTTCCGCAGTGCAGCGAGCGGAGGAACAAATCGCATGACGGTGCCGGCCAGTCCGCAGTCGATCCGGGCCAGCGACGACGGCGCGTCCTGGCTGAGGGGAACGACCTCAAGGTCCGGGCCGAAGGCTCCGTCGCCGGGAACTTCCGTGATGGAAGCCCCTAACTGCCGCAGGGCCTCAATCATCAGGGCGGAGTCCCTGGAGTGCAGCGGAGCGCGGAGCCGGGACGGTCCGTCAGCCAGCGCCGCCAGGACCAGGAACCGGTTGGTCAGGGACTTCGAACCCGGCACGGTCACCGTGGCATTGATGGGCCTGGTGGCGAACGGTGCGGGCCAGAGCGGAAGAGCTTCGGCAGCGTCAGGCTGCGAAAGGGCGGTAGTGGATCCGGTCATGCGTCCTTATGCCCCCGTTGCCTGGTCCACCACACGACGCACGGCCTTGTCGGCCTTGTGGAGTTTCTTCCCAGTGCTCTTGCGGGCGTCAGCTGCCAGGTGCGAAGCGCCCTTCCTGGCGTCGGCAGCGAGGTGTTCCGCTCGCCAGGCCAACCCTGGCTTACCGGCAGTATCCACCGAAGCCAGCAGGGCCCCGCCGCTCAGGGACAGGTTCTTCAGGAGCTGGTTGCGGCGTGCCACACGGGCCTCTTTGGTGCTGATGTCGGCGCTGCGCCATTCGACGAATGTGTTAAGGGCAGAGATGACCGTGAGCAGCGTCGCAGAGAACCGCGCGAACTTGCCCAGGCCAAACAGCACTCCGGCGCCCACCTGCACCCCGCCGATGACCCGGGCCAGTGTCTTGTCTTCCGTACGGAAAGGCAGTGAGGCCGTGGCTTTGCGCAGAAGCGGCGACAGCTGCTGGGCAGTGTCATCCGCGTTCTTGAGCTTATCCAGTCCTGCGAGTACGAAGCTGGATGCCAGCATGGGCCGGGCGAGGGTACGGACAAAGGACATGGATTTCCTCCTGGCTGGACGAACCGCGTCGAATGCGGCGGAGTCGGTTCTAGTCTTGCACTTTTGGGGAATATTTGCCCGCCACTAAAGGTTATGGATTGCGGGTCCGGCAGTGACGGACGAATCACGGCGCACACTGCGCCATGGCGGTTGGGTTGCGGGTTGCAGGTCCGGGCGCATCGAACGGTACAGGGAAATGGAGTTGGCCTTTGGGGTTGGTGAAGGACGGCATGGACGTGGCAGGCCCCGTGGCGATGGAGGCTTTGGAAACCGGTGCCCCGGAGTACGGGTCGCCGCGTGCCCGGAGCGTCACAGTAGACTTGGGAGCGATGAGCACCCTGGATCCGGCCCTCGAGGCCATGTATGAGGCCTCCGGGCGCGAAGCCAAGACCGCGGATGTCTCACCGGACGCCGCGGAGTCAGGCGGAACGCCTGATGCCGCGCTGTTGCCGGACACGGCGGCCACAGAACCCGAAGCCCCGGCAGTTGACCTTGCCACGGAAAGCACGGAGGAGCGCCGGATTCGTTTTGAGCGCGATGCCATGCAGTACGTGGACCAGCTCTACTCAGCGGCCATGCGGATGGCGCGGAACCCCGCTGATGCCGAGGACCTTGTGCAGGAGGCCTACACCAAGGCATTTTCGGCCTTTCACCAGTACAAGCCCGGTACCAACCTCAAGGCGTGGCTGTACCGCATCCTGACCAATACCTACATCAATTTGTACCGCAAGCGGCAGCGCGAACCGCTGCAGTCCAACTCGGACACCATTGAGGATTGGCAACTCGCCAGGGCAGAGTCCCACACGTCCAGCGGGTTAAGGTCGGCCGAAGCAGAGGCCTTGGACCACCTGCCTGACACCGACGTCAAGAGGGCGCTGCAGGCCATTCCCGAAGAGTTCCGGCTCGCGGTGTATTTCGCCGACGTAGAAGGCTTCGCGTACAAAGAAATTTCAGACATCATGAACACGCCCATCGGCACTGTGATGTCCCGGCTCCACCGCGGCCGGAAAATGTTGCGGGACATGTTGGCGGAATATGCCGCCGAGCGGGGATTCAAAACCGCCGTCGATCCTCAGGAAACGGCCGGAAGCACACAACAGGAGAACAGGAAATGAGCGACTGCCAGGGATTGGGCGACTGCGACGACGCCCGGATGCAACGCATCTACGAATATCTTGACGGGGCACTGACCCGGGAAGACATCACGGACATCAAGCACCACCTCGATGACTGCCCGGAATGCACCCAGCAGTATGACCTCGAATGCGTCATCCGCAACATGGTCAAACGCTCCTGCACGGAAGCGGCACCGGAGAACCTGAAGAACGCCATCCTGGACCGGATCCATTCAATCCGTCCCGTCGAGGCCTGAGGGCACCGAACCGGCCACACACCGTAAGAGACGAAGAACCCCGGAAGCCATGTGACTTCCGGGGTTCTTCGTTTGAACCGTCATACCAAGCTTTTGCTTAGGTGTTGGGGCGCTTGCCGTGGTTCGCGCCGCCACGCTTACGGTCACGACGTTTACGTGCACGCTTGCTCATAGCTGGCCTCCTTAATGTTGGTACTCAAAAGAGCTGCCCTCAAGTCTCCCACATGATGGCACGGGCCGCGAACCAAGACCGCCCTTGAAGCGGACGCTCAGCCCGGCAGGGAATTCCGGATGGAAATGCGGGCCTGGTCCAGTACCGTTCGGACGGTTTCGAGCACAATGGGGCTCAGCGGCTCCCTGTTAGCCTGCAGCCTCAGCTCGACTCGGAGGTCGTCGCGGAACGCCTGGAGGAGCATCTCGGCTTCCTTGAGCGTGCGTTGTCCTTCGGGTGACTGCCGGGGTCCGACCGAACTGAAGTCACCGTTCCGGACCGAGGCCCTTGCTGCCTCGGCCGTTGCTGCGAGATCTGCCCGCAGGCCACGCATGTTGGTCCGGATATCGTCGCGGAGGCTATCCGCCAACCGCCGGACGGAGGCGGAAATGTCGTTTTCGACGCCGGCCAGCTCGTCCCGGCGGGTGTTCAGTTCAGCCAGGCCTGCAGGCGTGATGTGGTAGTTGGTACGGCGGCCTGCGGATTCCGTGGCGACGAGCCCTTCCTCTTCCAGCTTCCCCAACCGCGGGTAAATGGTGCCCGCGCTGGGGGAGTACGTGCCGCCGAACCGTTCATTGAGGGCCTTGATGAGCTCGTAGCCATGCTTGGGCCCGGACTCGAGGAGGGCAAGGAGGTAGAGCCTTAGGGCGCCGTGGGCGAAGACAGGAGGCATCAGTACTCTGTTTCCGGGGCCCCGGCTGTCTGGCCATGGAAGATGGAGGTCTTGCCGGAGACGGAGTTGGTCCGGACAATCATCAGCTTGCCGTCCGGGCCGGCGATTGTTTCCACCTTGCCGCCGGGCTGGGAGTACTGCTGGTTGTCGATGACCAGCGTGCCGCTGGCCGACTTGGCCACGATGTCCACGCCGACGTCGTGCGGAAGGCGGATAGTAAGGTCGCCCGAAACTGAATTGGCGCCAAAATCCTGGGTGAAGCCCAGGAGGTCGAAGCTCATATCACCGCTGACAGTGTTGGCCCGGATGTGGCTAAACCTTCCAGAGGCGGTGACTTCACCGGAGATGCTCTTGGCGGTCAGGACGCCGTCGTGGTTGCGTGCGATCACCTCGCCGCTGACCGTGTTCACGTGGAGGTCACCGGCGGTTCCATCCGCCATCACCGAGCCAGACACCGTGTTGAGCCGTATGTGGCCGCCGATACCCGACACCAGGCCATCACCGCTGACCGTTCCGGCTTCCACGTCAACGCCCTCGGGCAGGGCGATGCTGATGACAGCCGAATTGTTGCTGTTGTGGTTGACGGTCCCCATGAGGTTCTTGAACCACCCCTGCGGCCCGTGCAGCTGGTGCCGGACCTCCAGCCGGCCGTCAACCAGGCTGATGGCTACGGGATCGCCCTGGACTTCGGAAACCTCAACGCGCGCTACGGTGTCCGTGTGGGTGACTATGTCGAACCGCCCGCGAACCATTCCCAGCTTCAGCGACGTGACACCGTCGACGTCGATAATGCGGGGCTCGGTGACGGCCCAGCTGCTCTCTGCCATGGATCCTCCAAGATCGCGATATATCGTGACTGATACCCCACGGTATAACGCCTCGGCGGACGGGTCAAGATATATCGCGATTGGCAGCGTGTGGGTTACTCCGGGGCGTCCATGCCCAGCCACTGGAACCAACCACGGTGCAGGACCAGCCAGGCCATGAGGCCGTAGCCCGACTGGCCGGGTGTCCCGCCGTTCGCCGCGAGGTCCTGGCGCCACTGCTCGTGGTTCAGCAGGGGTGAGAAGGTGTCAACATAGAGGTGCTTGCGCCTGGTGGTTACATCGGCGAAAGCTGTGTTGAGCTCTCCCAGCCGGCGGTTCTGGGTGGGGTCCAGCGTAGGTGGCGGGCCAACCACAAAGACTTCGATCCGGTTCTGCGAGGCGGAGTCCAGGATGTTGGCCAGGTTAAGGCGGCTGCGGGCGGTGGAGAGGCCAAACTCAATATCGCGGCCGGAGAGCCCGATGACCAGCCGGTTTTCGTGGAGGTCGCTGAAACGCCGGCCGGCTTCCTCCAGCCAGCGTGCGGCCAGTCCTTCCGTTCCTTCCTGTGGACAGGGGAGGGCATAACTCTCAAGTGCCATGCCATCCTGCGGAGTGCGGGCCAGGACGCGGCCCAGCCAGCCGAGGGCCCTGGGATCGCCCAGTCCGGCCAGCAGTTCGTCTCCAACAGCTGCGATGCGCAGCTTCCTGTCTTCCACAAGTTCCTCTTTACTTCCGTACTGAATGGCGCCCCATGCCGGCAGCGCGGGACGGGCCGGGCAGACTCTGCCCGTTGGTACCCTCGCAACCCATTAAACAGAACTGCCCGGCCGGAGTCTGGTATTTCGACGTCCGGCCGGGCAGCCCCCGTGGTTACTTACGGGCGAAAGCCTGCTTCAGGAGTGTGTCCTGCTCGGCTGCGTGCCGCTTCATGGAGCCGGCGGCAGTGGATGCCGACGCCGGACGGGACACGAGCCGGACCCTGCGGTCAAGCGCATCGGGAAGGTTCAGGCCCATAAACGGCCACGGTCCCTGGTTGGCGGGCTCATCCTGTGCCCAGACAACCTCCGCGTTCGGGTACTTGGCGAGCTCCGCCGCAATTTCCGCCGCGGGCAGCGGATAGAGCTGCTCGACACGGACGATCGCCGTCGTCTTGTCCTCGGTCTTCTGCCGGGTGGACAGGAGGTCGTAGTACAGGCGACCGGATACGAGCAGCACGCGTTCGACGGCGTCAGCCGCCAGCTGCTCGTGCTCACCGATGACCGGGCGGAAGCTGCCAGTGGTGAAGTCTTCGACCGAGGATGCGGCTCCCTTGAGGCGGAGCAGCTGCTTTGGCGTGAAGATGATCAGCGGCTTGCGCGGCCTGCTGTACGCCTGGCGACGCAGCAGGTGGAAGTGCGATGCGGCTGTCGTGGGATTGGCAACGATCATGTTCTCTTCCGCGCACATCTGCAGGAAGCGCTCGATACGTGCCGAGGAGTGGTCCGGGCCCTGGCCCTCGTAACCGTGCGGCAGCATCAGCACGAGCGATGAACGCTGGCCCCACTTCTGCTCGGCGGAGGAGATGAACTCATCGATGATGGTCTGCGCGCCGTTGACGAAGTCGCCGAACTGCGCCTCCCACAGCACGAGCGCGTCAGGGCGCTCCACTGAGTAGCCGTACTCGAAGCCCATGGCCGCGTATTCGGACAGCAGGGAGTCGTAGATCCACAGCTTTGCCTGGTTGTCTGAGAGGTTGCCCAACGGAAGCCACTCGTTGCCATTGGAGCGGTCGTGGAACACGGCGTGGCGCTGCACGAAGGTTCCACGGCGCGAATCCTGACCTGCGAGGCGGACGGGAACGCCTTCCATGATGAGCGAACCGAAGGCTGCGATCTCGCCGAAGCCCCAGTCGATGCCGCCTTCACGGGACATCTGCTCGCGCTTCTCGAGGAGCTGCTTGAGCTTGGAGTGGACGGTGAAGCCCTCCGGGATTTCGACGTGTGCCTTGCCGATCCGGGCCAGGGTCTCCGGGGAGATGGCAGTGGATGCGGGAGCGTTGGTGCCGAAATCGGACTGCTGGGCGATGGGACGTTCGATGTCCGAAACCGCTGCGGAGTCCGCCGTGATGATCGGGATCGGGGAAGTCTGGGCGGCGTGGGTCTCGGCGAAGACCCGCTCCAGGCGCTCCTGGTAGTCGCGGAGCAGCTGCTCTGCTTCATCTTCGGTGATGTCGCCACGGCCAATCAGCGATTCGGTGTACAGCTTGCGGACGGAGCGCTTGGCTTCGATCAGGTTGTACATCAGCGGCTGGGTCATCGAGGGGTCGTCGCCCTCGTTGTGGCCACGCCGGCGGTAGCAGACCATGTCGATCACAACGTCCTTGTGGAAGCGCTGGCGGAACTCGTAGGCGAGCTGGCCGATGCGGACCACTGCCTCCGGATCGTCACCGTTCACGTGGAACACCGGAGCCTGGATCATCTTGGCAACATCCGTGGAGTACGTGGATGAGCGTGAGGACGATGGAGCTGTGGTGAAGCCGACCTGGTTGTTGACCACAACGTGGATGGTGCCACCGGTGCGGTAGCCACGGAGCTGGGACAGGTTCAAGGTTTCTGCCACCACGCCCTGGCCGGCGAAGGCGGCGTCGCCGTGCACCATGATGGGCAGGACGGGGAAGGCCTCGCCCTGGTCCAGGCGGTCCTGCTTGGCGCGGACGATGCCTTCGAGCACGGAGTCCACGGCTTCAAGGTGCGAGGGGTTGGCAGCGAGGTAAACCTTGGTTTCGTTGCCATTGTCCGACGTGAAGGTGCCCTCGGTGCCAAGGTGGTACTTGACGTCACCCGAGCCCTGGACGGAGCGCGGATCCTGGGTGCCCTCGAATTCGCGGAAGACCTGGGCGTAGGTCTTGCCGGCGATGTTGGTCAGCACGTTGAGGCGGCCGCGGTGGGCCATGCCAATGGCGACTTCGTCCAGGCCGTCATCGGCGGCGTCTGACATGATCGCGTCAAGGAGCGGGATCAGGGACTCGCCGCCCTCAAGGGAGAAACGCTTCTGGCCCACGAACTTGGTCTGCAGGAACGTCTCAAAGGCCTCTGCGGCGTTCAGCTTGGAAACAATGCGCAGCTGTTCTTCACGGGTGGGCTTGGAGTAGGGGTGCTCCAGCTGGTCCTGGAACCACTTGCGTTCCTCCGGCTCCTGGATGTGCATGTATTCGATGCCCGTAGTCCGGCAGTAGGCGTCACGCAGCACCGCCAGGATGTCGCGGAACTTCAGCATGGGCTTGCCGCCGAAGCCGCCGGTGGGCCACTCGCGGTCCAGGTCCCACAGGGTCAGTCCATACGTCAGGACGTCGAGGTCGGGGTGCTTACGCTGGACGTACTCCAGCGGGTCGGTGTCCGCCATAAGGTGGCCGCGGACGCGGTAGGAGTGGATCAGCTGCTGGATCCGGGCGACCTTGTTGATCTGGTCGGACGGGTCAACCTGCAGGTCCGGGCTCCAGCGCACGGGCTCGTACGGGATGCGGAGGGACTCAAAGATTTCGTCGTAGAAGTTCTGTGCCCCCAGCAGGAGCTGATGGACGAGCTTCAGGAACTCGCCGCTGCCGGCTCCCTGAATGACGCGGTGGTCATAGGTGGAGGTAAGCGTCAGGACCTTGCTGATCGCATTGTGCGCGATGATCTTTTCGCTTGCGCCCTGGAACTCAGCCGGGTAGTCCAGCGCGCCCACGCCGATGATGGCTGCCTGGCCCTTGGAAAGGCGGGGCACTGAGTGGACAGTGCCGATACCACCGGGGTTCGTCAGGGAAACAGTGGTGCCCTGGTGGTCGTCGGCGGTCAGCTTGCCGCTGCGGGCCCGCTTGATGAGGTCTTCATACGTGTGCCAGAACTCGGAGAAGTTGAGGGTCTCCGCCTTCTTGATGTTGGGAACCATCAGGAGGCGGGTTCCATCGGGCTTGGGCATGTCGATGGCGATGCCGAAGTTCACGTGGGCCGGCTGGACGGCGACGGGCTTGCCGTCCACCTCGTCGTAGTACACGTTCATGGACGGGAACTGGGACAGGGCCCGAATGACGGCGTAGCCGATCAGGTGGGTGAAGGAGACCTTGCCACCGCGGGCCCGCGCCAGGTTGGAGTTGATGACCACGCGGTTGTCGATCAGCAACTTGGCCGGGATCGCACGGACGCTGGTAGCGGTGGGAACCTCAAGGCTGGTCACCATGTTCGTGGCGATGGCCTTGGCCGGGCCACGAAGGATGGAGACGACGTCTTCCTCAGGCGCCGTGGGTGCCTTGACGTTCTTGGGAAGCTGGGCGGGGATCGGCTGTGATCCGGAGCCCGGCTCGGTCTTCTTCGCGCCGTCACGCGCCACGGTGGCCGGTGCCTTCTTAACCGGCGCCGGTGCCGGGGGAGCAGGAGGCGCAGCTGCAGCGGGGGCAGGCGCGGCCGGCTGTGCTGCCGGCGACGGTGCCGGAGCTGCGGGGGCCTGCGCCTGGGCTACGACGGGCATTTCGCGGGTTGCGGGATGAGCAACCGCAAGGGCCGAATTTCCGTTGGAGGAAGAACCGCTGCCCGAGTCGAAGGATTCGAACAGGGGCCACCACTTGGCATCCACCGCGTTTTTGTCCTGCTGATACTGCTCGTACAGTTCGTCAACGAGCCACTCGTTTCCGCCAAATTCCTCTGGTAGACGGTGGCTAGGCTGCTCTGGCACTTGAAATACGCCTCTTCCATGAGTTTGATTTCTCTCTGGCCGCCACGGTGCCTCAGCACAACATCCGAACCAGTCTCTGCGTCCTCTGAACCCAGACCTTTGCCAGTCTAATGAGCATTCTGTATTAACTGCCAATAAGGGTGACCCAAATCATGAAGTGACGCGTAGATTGGCAAATATGGCGCCGCCGGTCCCTGCCCGACGCTCATGGAGGGCTATCCCAGGGGACGCTTCAGGATGCCGGGATTTGCTCCTGTAGACTGAAATTCTTATGGACAGTAAATCTAGGTGCCGGCCTGGGGGCTGTCAGCGGAGCATGAAGTACAGCAACGCGCAGCCGACCCGCCGAGCCGGCAAACCCCGAACACGCGCCCATCACACTCCGTCGTTCCACGCCTCCGGAGCCTTCAAGGAGACAGCGTCCGCTTCGGCGGACCATCCTCCGCCTGGCAGACTTCCCCGGATCCAGCCCGGAACACGGACCTGCACCATCACCCCGCCCCAGCATCACCGGGCGGGCTGCTGAATGGAATGGTTACTCCTCGCGGCAGGCCTCCTGCTGATCGCCGGCACCGGCTTCTTCGTCGCCGTCGAATTTTCCCTCATTGCCCTGGACCAGGCGACTGTCCAACGCGCGATCGACAACGGTGACACCGGTGCCGTTGCGCTGCTCAAGTGCCTGAAGTCCCTTTCAACCCAGCTCTCCAGCTGCCAGCTTGGCATCACCCTGACCACCCTCCTGACCGGCTACGTCATGGAACCCTCCGTCGGCAAACTGCTTGAGGTGCCCCTGACCGCCGCCGGGATCCCTGAGGCCGCAGCAGCGTCCATTTCCCTTGTCATCGCGATGGTGCTGGCCACCCTGCTCTCCATGCTCCTGGGCGAGCTGGTGCCCAAGAACATGGCCATCGCCCTGTCATTCCCCGTGGGCCGCGCACTCGCGAGGCCGCAGCTGATGTTCACGGCCATTTTCAGACCGGCCATCGTGGTCCTCAACGGGTTTTCCAACAAAGTCCTCAACGTCTTCGGCCTCGAAGCCAAGGAAGAGATTTCCGGCGCCCGAACGCCTGCCGAGCTCGCGTCCTTGGTGCGTCGTTCGGCTGCCATGGGAACGCTCGACGCCGGAACGGCCAACTTCGTGGCGCGGACACTGAATTTCTCGGCCAGGACGGCAGCCGACGTGATGACACCACGGATCCGCGTGGAAACCATCGACGCCGACCAGCCCGTTTCGGACATCGTGGAGGCCGCCCGCCGCACGGGTTACTCCCGGTTCCCGGTCATTGGTGAGTCTGCCGATGACATCAGGGGATTGGTCCACGTCAAGAAGGCTGTGGCCGTACCTTCGGCACGCAGGGCAAACCTGGAGGCCGGAGCCATCATGACCGACGTCCTTCGAGTCCCGGAAACCATCCACCTCGATGCCCTCCTCGCTGAACTCCGCGAGGGAAACCTCCAGCTCGCCGTGGTCCTTGATGAGTATGGCGGCACCGCCGGAATCGCGACGCTCGAAGACCTCGTGGAGGAAATCGTAGGAGAAGTGGCGGACGAGCACGACAAAGTCCGTCCGGGGCTCCTGCAAAGCGCATCGGGTGACTGGTACTTCCCTGGGCTGCTGCGTCCGGACGAACTCTCCGAACAGATTCCCGGCCTGACCGTTCCCGACGAAGCAGCCTACGAGACGGTGGGCGGCTACGTCATGAGCGAATTGGGGCGGATCGCCGCCGTCGGGGACACCGTGGCGGTGGGCGGCGGAACGTTGAGCGTGACCAGGATGGACGGGCGCCGGATCGACAGGATTTGCTTCCGGCCGGCCGCCCCTGACGCAGAGCCTGACCCGAATGACAGGACGGAACGATGAGTGACTGGGCCGGAATTTTCTGGCTGGTAGTGCTCCTGCTGGGTAACGCTTTTTTTGTTGCCGCCGAGTTCGCCGTGATGTCGGCCAGGCGCAGCCAGATTGAACCGCTGGCCGACGCCGGGTCCAAGCGCGCGCAGACCACCTTGCGGGCCATGGAGAACGTGTCCCTGATGCTGGCGTGCGCGCAGCTGGGGATCACGGTCTGCTCCCTGCTGATCCTGCTGGTGGCCGAACCGGCCATCCACCATCTCCTGGCTGCCCCGCTGGAAGCCGTGGGGCTGCCAATGGAGATCGCCGATGTGGCGGCGTTCGCCGTCGCGCTGATGGTGGTTACCTTCCTGCACGTGACCTTCGGCGAAATGGTGCCGAAGAACATCTCGGTTTCGGTAGCTGACAAGGCCGCACTTTTCCTGGCGCCGCCGCTGATGTTTGTTGCCCGACTGGTCAAGCCCGTTATTGTGGCCCTGAACTGGTCGGCCAACCACATCCTGAAGCTCCTCCGGATCGAACCCAAAGACGAGGTGAATTCCTCGTTCACCCTGGAGGAAGTCCAATCGATCGTCCAGGAGTCCACCCGGCACGGTCTGGTGGACGATGATGCCGGGCTGATCACGGGTGCACTGGAATTCTCCGACCACACCGCCTCGGACATCATGGTGCCGCTGGACAAGCTGGTCATGCTAAAGGCCGCCACCACGCCGGTGGAATTCGAGAAGGCAGTCAGCAGGACCGGATTCTCGCGGTTCCCGATGCTGGACGATGACGAGATGCTCTACGGCTACCTGCATGTCAAGGACGTACTGTCCATCCCCGATGCGGATTATCAGCACCCGATTGCGGAAAGCCGGGTCCGCTCTCTTGCCAACCTGGCGCTGGGCGATGAGATCGAGAAGGCGATGTCGGTCATGCAGCGAACCGGTTCGCACCTGGCCCGGGTCATCGGCCCCGACGGCCAGACGCAAGGGGTGCTGTTCCTGGAAGATGTGATCGAGCAGCTTGTCGGCGAAATCCGGGATGCTACGCAGGCGACCGGGATCCGGAGGCTCGGCCAGCCGAACGGGGAGTGATGCCCGCGGGCTGGCGCTTTTCTAAATAGGAATCATTCCTATTTGGAGATAGACTCTCCGGAGTTGCTTTTGTCCCTCCTGAACTGATCTGAGGTTTCCGTGCGCCGTCCATCCGCCGCCCGTGCATCCCTGGCCGCCCTCGCCGGCCTTGGCCTGATGCTGTCTGCATGCTCTGCTGAGGGGGCGCCCTCCGGCGCCTCTTCGGCCGCCGAGGGAATCAATGTGGTTGCCTCCACGAACGTCTACGGCGACATTGCCAAGGCCATCGGTGGCGACAAGGTCAACGTCACGGCGATCATCAACAAGACCAGCCAGGACCCGCACTCCTACGAGGCGACCGCCCAGGACCGGCTGGTAGTGTCCAAGGCCGACCTCGTCATTGAGAACGGTGGCGGCTACGACGGCTTTATCCACACGCTCGCAGACGACAGCAATATCCCCCACGACAGCATTGTCAGTGCCGTGGAAGTATCGGGACTGGCGCCGGAGGAGGAAGCATCCGAGCCTGCGGCTGCGGAAGCCACCGAGCCGGCTGACGACCACGTCCACGATCACGGCGAGTTCAACGAACACGTGTGGTACAGCCTTTCGGCGATGGGGAAGCTGGCAGATGTCCTCGCTGCCAAGTTCGGTGAAGCCGAGCCGGGTTCAGCTGCAGCCTTCGAGGCGAACGCAGCCACGTTCAAGTCCGGCCTGGAGGGGCTCACGGGTAAACTGGCAGCATTGTCGGCGGCCGATGCCGGAGCTCCTGTTGCAGTTACTGAGCCAGTTCCGTTGTACCTGCTGGAGGCCGCCGGGCTGGAGAACAAGACGCCGGAGGACTACACTGCAGCGATCGAAGAAGGCACCGACGTACCGCCAGCCGTGCTGAAGGCGGCAACCGACCTTGCGGGTTCCAAGAACCTGAGCTTCCTGGCGTACAACCTGCAGACCGAAGGTCCCCAGACCGAGGCGCTGAAGAAGGCGGCAGAAACAGCCGGCGTTCCGGTGGTCGACTTCAGCGAAACACTGCCGGAGGGCAAGACGTACCTGCAGTGGATGACGGACAATGTGGACAACATCAGCAAAGTTTTGGAGAAAAAGTAGTTGAAACCGGTTGTGAGCCTCCGTGGGGCGTCCCTGCAGTTTGGCAGGAGGGCGCTGTGGGAGGGTCTCGACCTGGACATCAGGCCCGGTGAATTTTTCGCCGTGCTTGGTCCCAATGGAAGCGGGAAAACCAGCTTCCTGAAAGTGCTGCTCGGGCTGCAGCAACTCCACTCGGGCACTGCCAGCCTTGGAGCACACCCCGTGGAGCGGGGGAGCCGGATGATCGGTTACATCCCGCAGCAGAAATCGTTCGCTGTGGACACGCCGATGCGTGCCAGGGACCTGGTGGGCCTGGGCGTCGATGGCCACCGGTGGGGCCTGCGCCTGGGGGCCGCCAAAGCAAACCGCAGGATCGACGAACTCCTGGAACTTGTCGGTGCCACGGACTACGCCAAGGTCCCGGTGGGGCAACTCTCCGGCGGTGAGCAGCAACGACTTCGGGTGGCCCAGGCTCTGGCGACGGACCCGAAGGTCCTGTTGTGCGACGAGCCGCTCCTGTCCCTGGATCTTCACCACCAGCAGGCGGTCAGCGCCCTGATCAACAAGCAGTGCCGTGAACAGAACAGTGCAGTGGTGTTTGTGACCCACGAAATCAATCCGATTATCGATTACGTAGACCGCGTGCTGTATCTGGCCGGAGGCCGCTTCCGGGTGGGAACTCCCCAGGAAGTCATGACCACCGAGGTTCTCTCCGACCTCTATGGCAGCCACGTGGAGGTCATCCACGCCAACGGACGCATTGTCGTCGTCGGACTTCCGGACGCAACCACGCACCATCACGCGGATGTCCACGCCACCGCCGCTGAGGTGGCGTGATGGACGCCGACAGCATCATCGGGTCGATCTTCAGCTTCGAAAACTATGGCGAACTCCTGGTCCTGGTCCAGAACTCCATTTGGGCCGGCGCGGTCCTGGGGCTGCTGGGCGGCCTCGTTGGGACGTTTGTGATGAAGCGTGACCTCGCCTTTGCGGTTCACGGCATTTCCGAACTTTCCTTCGCCGGGGCTGCCTTTGCGCTGCTCATCGGCGCTGACATCGTCTTCGGCTCGCTCATTGGGTCAGTGGCGGCCGCGCTGCTCCTCGGGCTCATGGGCGTGCGGGCGCGGGACAAGAATTCGATCATTGGCGTGATCATGCCGTTTGGACTGGGGCTCGGCATCCTGTTCCTGTCGCTCTATGAAGGGCGGGCGGCGAATAAGTTCGGCCTGCTGACAGGCCAAATCGTCTCTGTCGACACGGTTCAGCTGCAGGCCCTGGCCGGGACAGCGGTGGTGGTCATGGTGGCGTTGGTGATCATCTGGCGGCCGCTGAACTTTGCCAGTGTCGACCCCGAGCTCGCCGAAGCCCGGGGGGTTCCCGTGCGGACCTTGGCCCTGGTCTTTATGGTCCTGCTGGGCGTGAGCGTGGCCCTGTCCATTCAGGTGGTGGGTGCCTTGCTGGTCCTGGCCCTGCTCATTACGCCAGCCGCAGCGGCTTTGCGGGTAACGTCCTCACCGGTGGTGGTGGTGGTGCTGAGCGTGGCATTTGCGATGACTGCGACCGTGGGAGGGATCTTGCTGGCACTGGGCGGCCGCATCCCGATCAGCCCCTATGTCACCACGCTGTCATTCGTCATCTATGTGGTGTGCCGGATCATCGGAACGGTCCGAGCCAAGCGCGGGCTAAACGGCCGGCTGCTGCACGCGGCCTGAGGATCTCCCGCGGACTACGGTCCGTGTTCGACGACGGACCAGGCTACAGGAGGCCAGCGGCCTTGCGTGCCGTGCAGTCGGGGCACAGCCCAAAGATCTCCACGGTGTGGGCCACCTCGGTATAACCATGTTCCTTGGCTGTCCGCGCGGCCCACGTTTCGACTGCGGGTGCTTCGACCTCAACGGCCTTTCCGCAATTCCGGCACAGGAGGTGGTGATGGTGGCCGGTTACGGCACATCGGCGGTAGACGGCCTCACCCTCACCGTTGCGCAGAACATCCACCAGCCCGTCGTCAGCCAGCGACTGCAGGATCCGGTACGCCGTGGCGAGGGAGACGGAAACGCCCTGGTTCTGCAGGATGCGGTAGAGCTCCTGCGTGCTGACGAAGTCATCCAGTTCGTCCAGGGCAGCGCTAACGGCCAGGCGCTGCTTAGTGACGCGCTGCTCTTTGCCCGGGGTTGTGCCTGCCCGCGGCGCGGGGGTTGACGGCGTCGATTCGTCAGCCTTGGTGCCAAACGGCATGGATTGACTCGCTTCCCTGAGGGATGGTGGCAAAGATCCAGATTACCAGCCAGACCTTAGCGGGCAGGAGTTCCGTGGACACCTGCCCGGACAGGACCCTAGGCTGGCGCTATGAAGCTGACTAAATACACCCACGCCTGCGTCCGGCTCGAAGTAGACGGGCGTGTTCTGGTCCTTGACCCCGGCACGTTCTCCGAAGTGAAGGAAGCACTGGACGGCGCACAGGCAGTGCTGATCACGCACGAGCACGGCGACCACGTGGACGTAGCCGCCCTGGTCAATGCCCTGCGGGGTGAAGGCGAGCTCGCTGTTTTCGCGCCTGCGGGGGTGGCAGGCAACCTGCGCGAGGAAGCGCCGCAAGCCGCAGACCGGATCCATTCGGTTGAACCCGGGACATCCTTTGACGCTGCCGGGTTCAGCGTCCGCAGCTTCGGCGGCCAGCATGCCCTGATCCATCCCCAGGTTCCCGTGGTGGCCAACGTGGGCTACCTCATTGACGAAAATGTCTATCACCCGGGCGACTCCTTCATCGTCCCCGACGGCATCAGCGTCAAGACGCTGCTGGTTCCCATCCATGCACCGTGGAACAAGGCCAGCGAAGTTGTGGACTTTGTCATCGGCGTCCGGGCACCGCAAGCCTTCCAGATCCACGATGGGCTCCTGAACGAGATGGGCCTGAAGATGGTGGAGTCTCACGTGACCCGGATCGGAGCCAAGTACGGCACGGAATTCACGCACCTGGCGGTCCGTGAAACAGTCGAAGTCTAGGGTGCCCAGATGCCGGTTTCGAAGAAGCGGCTGATGACTGCCTGATGGGGCTCGGGGTCCATCCCCTGGGTGGCCAGCCATGCCGGGTTGTAGTAGTTGCCCGCGTAGCGGTCGCCGCCGTCGCACATCAGCGACACAATACTTCCGCGCTGGCCCGTGGCGATCATCTCCGCCACCAGTTGCCAGACACCCCAGAGGTTGGTGCCGGTGGAAGGCCCTGCGTGCAGGTCCGTGAGTTCCCGAAGGTGCCGCATTGCGGCCACGGATGCGGCGTCAGGCACTTGGATCATGCGGTCGATGACGGATGGGACAAAGCTGGGTTCCATCCGCGGCCGCCCGATGCCTTCGATCCGTGAGGGAATGCCGGTGGTGAATTCCGGCACGCCGCCCCGCCAGCCGGGGTAGAAAGCAGAGTTCTCGGGGTCAACCACTGCCAGGGAGGTGTCATGGGAGTGGTACCGGAGGTAGCGGCCGATCGTCGCGCTGGTTCCGCCAGTGCCGGCACCCACAACGATCCAGCGGGGGACGGGGTGCTCCTCCATGGACAGCTGGTCGAAGATGGACTCTGCGATGTTGTTGTTGCCTCGCCAGTCGGTGGCCCGCTCGGCGTAGGTGAACTGGTCCATGTAATGCCCGTTGCTGGTTGCTGCGACCTGCTCCGCAGCGGCGTAGACCTCAGACGCGTGGTCCACGAGCAGGCAGGCGCCGCCGAACTGTTCAATGAGGGCGATCTTTTCCGGGCTGGTGGTCCGGGCCATCACAGCAATGAAGGGCAGGCCCAGCAGCTGTGCGAAATAGGCTTCGGAGACGGCGGTGCTGCCGCTGGACGCCTCCACGATAGTGGTGTCCTCCCGGATCCAGCCGTTGACCAGGCCAAAGAGGAACAGGGAACGGGCCAGCCGGTGCTTGAGGCTGCCGGAGCGATGGGTTGATTCGTCCTTGAGGTACAGCTGGACTCCCCAGTGCTCCGCAAGTGGCACTGAGTACAGGTGCGTATCCGCGGACCGGTTGTTTTCTGCCGTAATTTTCCTGATGGCCTGGTCAGCCCAGGCCCTGTCCGCGCGTGCATTCTTCACCGGACCAGCCTACCCGCGCTGCCCGGTGGGCCCGGGCTAGAGTGGTCTGGTCAAAGTCCGAACCAACTACTCCTAGGAGCCGCATGGGACCCCTTCTGGATGTGGCCGCACTCGACGCCCGAATGAAGGCCGGCCAGCGCACCGTACTGCTGGACGTGCGGTGGCAACTGGGCGATCCCCATGGCCGCGAACACTATCTTGAAGAACACCTGCCCGGGGCAGTTTTTGTGGACCTGGCCACCGAACTGGCTGCTCCCGCCCAGCCGGAACATGGCAGGCACCCGCTTCCAACAGCTGAACAGTTCCAAGCATCGGCTCGACGCTGGGGCATCTGCGACGGCGACATCGTCGTCGCTTACGACGACAGCGGGAACCTGGCTGCGGCACGGGTCTGGTGGATGCTGCGCAACGCCGGTTTCCCGGGCGTGTACCTGCTCGACGGCGGCTTGGCGGCGTGGCGCGGCGCTGGGCTGCCCGTGCAACGCGGCAATGTGGAGGCAAGGCGGGGCAACGTCACCCTTGGCGATGGGGCAATGCCGGCCATCGATGCGGCCACAGCGGGCAGTTGGGCCGGCACCGGAGTCCTCCTGGACGCCAGGGCTGGCGAAAGGTACCGCGGGGAATTCGAACCCGTGGATCCGCGGGCTGGCCATATCCCGGGCGCCGTCAGTGCTCCGACGACGGAGAATGTTGATGCGGCGGGGCGGTTCCTCCCCGCCGACGAACTGCGGCGCCGCTTCAACACGCTGGGGATCTCCGGGGACGCCCCCGTGGCCGTGTACTGCGGTTCCGGCGTCACGGCCGCCCACGAGGTCGCGGCACTGGAGATTGCCGGCATCGCGGCGGCGCTATACCCGGGTTCGTTCTCCGAATGGTCCAACAACCCTGCCTTGCCTGTGGTGACGGGCAGCGAGCCCCGCTAGCGCCTGCCCGGTGGAATGCCTCCCGAGTGGAAATATCCGGCAACACGGGGGTAGCGTCGCTGTATGACCCCTGGACGACCCGTACCGCCGCCCCTCGCCCGCCCGATTCTGCCGGCTCGCAGCTTCGAAAATGACAGCACGGTAAACGACAGCCTGGCGGCCGCCTATGGCGCCACGTCCGGGGAAAGCGGCCTGATCCCGCTGACCGTAGCAAGGCGGGCACTCAAGGCGGACGACGTCCGGATTGCCATTGACTTCTGCGGCCTCTGCCACTCGGATGTCCACGCCACCCGCGGGGAATGGGGCACCCAGCACTACCCCTTGGTTCCCGGGCACGAAATCGTCGGCAGCGTCAGTGCTGTCGGGTCGGCCGTGAACGACTTCGCGCCTGGAGACCTGGTGGGGGTTGGCTGTATGGTCGACTCGTGCCGGGAGTGCCGGAGTTGCCTGGACGGACAGGAACAGTACTGCGAAAACGGACTGACTGGGACCTATGGGGCGAAGGACGCCCGCAACGGTGGAGCGATCACCCAGGGCGGTTATTCGACGTCGGTAGTGGTGGATCGCCGGTACGTGGTCCGCGTGCCGGACAGCCTTGACCCTGCTGCCGTGGCGCCGCTCCTGTGTGCCGGTGTCACCACGTTTTCCCCGCTCCGCCATTTCGGCGTCAAGGAAGGGGACACAGTGGGCGTCGTGGGACTCGGCGGCCTGGGGCACATGGCGGTCAAGCTGGCCAAGGCCATGGGCGCCCGTGTGGTGGTCTTTACCACCTCCGAATCAAAAGTTCCCGCTGCGCTGGAACTGGGCGCGGACGAGGTGGTGTTGTCCCGGGACGCGGACGCGATGGCCGCCGCCGACCGCAGCATCGACGTCATCATCGACACCGTGGCCGCTCCACATGACTTGGACCCCTTCCTTCGCACCATCCGGCGGGACGGTGCGCTGTTCCAGCTGGGTTTGCCGTCAGAGACCATGCCACCGGTAAACCCGAGGGCGCTGATCCGTCGGCGGATCTCCTACACAGGCTCGCTGATCGGCAGCATCGCCGAAACCCAGGAGATGCTCGATTTCTGCGCTATGCATCATGTGGTGGCGGACATCGAACTGGTGCGCGCGGACCAGCTGAATGAGGCCTACGACCGCATGGTGGCAGGCGACGTAAAATACCGGTTTGTGCTGGACACCAGCACCCTGCAGGCCCCGGCCGAGGAGGCAGACGCATGAGTACCCTGTTCACCAAAATCCTTAACGGCGAGATCCCCGGACGCTTCGTCTGGCGCGAGCCGGACGTCGCAGCCTTCCTCACCACCGGGCCCCTGGCTGACGGGCACACCTTGGTGGTCCCCACAGAGGAAGTGGACCGCTGGACGGATGCGTCGCCGGAAACCCTCGCCAAGGTGATGGAAGTGGCGCGCCGGATCGGTGCGGTGCAGCTGGATATTTTCCCGGCGGAGCGTGCCGGGCTGATCGTGGCGGGGTACGAGATCAACCACTTCCATGTCCATGTGTGGCCATCCAGGAGCATGGCCGATTTTGATTTTGCTTCGGCCGACCAGCACCCTGACCCTGCTGTGCTGGACGCGAACGCCGAGAAGCTCCGCGAAGGTTTGCGGGCCGCCGGTTACGGGGAATTCGTACCTGGCGGTGCCTAGCCCCGCTGATGCCCAGAGCCACTGAGGCCCACAGCCTAGGCCGGCGCGAGAGCTTTGTTGAGCACGGCGCGGATTCGTTTTTCGGACACTGAGTAGGCAGTCCCCAGCTCGACGGCGAAGAGGCTCACCCTGAGCTCTTCGATCATCCAGCGCACCTGGGCCAGCTCCGCACCTGCCCGGCGGCCAGGCAACAGGGCCGACACCGCGTCGTCGTAGTCGTCTTCCAGGCGCTGGACGGCGGCCATGCTGAGAGCGTCGCGCTGGACGTTGCCTGGCAGCCGTTCCAGCCGTTTTTCGATGGCTGCCAAATATCGCGGCAGCTGGCTCAGCTGGGCATAGCCGGTGCGTGCCACAAAGCCCGGGAACACGAGTTGCTCCAATTGGCTCTTGATATCGTTGAGTGCGCTGATGAGGGCAAGGCTCGTGGTGCCCTTCAGCTGCTTCTCGATCCGCCGGGTGCTGGCAAGGATGCGTTCCACCACTGCCGTCACACTGAAGACGGTATCGATGAGTTCGGCGCGGACCTGCTCATACAGCGCATCGAAGGACGCCTGGTCCCACGGAAGTTCAGCCGGGACAAGTTTGTCTACGGCGGCCAAGGCACAGTCGGCGATGAGGGCGGAGACTGAACCGTGCGGATTCTGGCTGAAGGTCAGTTTTTCGGTGTTGTTGAGGTGCTCCAGGACGTAGCGGTCCGGTGCCGGAACGCGGAGGGCCAGAAGCCGGATCACTCCGCCCCTCATGGCCTCCAGCTGTTCCGAAGGTGTCTGGAAGACGCGTAGGGCCACGGAGGTCCCTTCGTCCACCAGTGCCGGATAGCCCGTTACAGTGTGGCCCTTGACGGTGTTGCTAACCTGCCGCTGCACCGTGCCGAACGTCCAGGAGGTCAGGCCGCTTTGCTCCTTGAACCCCGGCGTCGAGCCGTTGGCGCTGCCTCCTTCGGCCGCCGCAGGGGGGATTCCAGCGGCTTTGCCGCCGGATTTTTGGGCCGTCGTTCCAGGCGTGGCCCCCAGCGACTCAGCGATGGCACGGCGAGTCGCCGGCGCCAGCTTTTCCTGCAGGGCGGCCAGGTCCTTGCCTTCGTCCAGTACCTTGCCCTTGCTGTCCACCACCTTGAAGCTCACGCGCAGGTGGGAGGGCACGGCATCCCAGTTCCAGGACCCGGGCGGGATGATGTGGCCCCTGATCCGGCGGAGGGCCAGTTCGAGTGATGCTTCCAGCTCGTCGACGGCGGGGTCGAAGTCCGCTTCCAGGGCCGCGACTGCCTGACGGGCCACATCTGGGGCGGGAACAAAGTTCTTCCGGATCTGCTTCGGCAGGGACTTGATCAAGGCCGCTACCAATTCGGCGCGTTGCCCGGGAATCAGCCAGCGGAACGCTGCATCATCGAGCTGGTTCAGGAAGAGCACCGGCACTTCGGCCGTGACGCCGTCGGACGGGTTGGGCGGCGAGCCGGGCGCCACCGGATGGAACTCGTAGCTGAGCGGCAGCTCGAACCCCTTGTGCAGGAGGGTCTTTGGGTACGCGGCCTCGTCCAGGTCGTCGGCGTCGTCATTGAGCAGCAGCGACTTGTCGTAGTCCAGGAGGTCCGGATTCTTCTGCCGGGCTTCCTTCCACCACTTGTCAAAGTGCCGCTCGGACACAACTTCGGGGCCAATCCGGGCGTCGTAGAACTCAAACAGGGTTTCGTCGTCCACCAGCAGGTCGCGGCGGCGCATCCTGGCTTCGAGCTCCTCGACTTCAAGGAGGAGGGCGCGGTTGCGGTGGAAGAACTTATGGTGCGTTTTCCAGTCGCCCTCAACCAATGCATGCCTGATGAAGAGCTCGCGGGCCAGGACAGGATCCACCCGGCTGTAGTTGACCCGGCGCTGCGGGATGATGGGCACGCCGTAGAGAGTGACCTTCTCGTAGGCCATCACCGCGCCCATCTTGGTGGACCAGTGCGGTTCGCTGTAAGTGCGCTTGACGAGGTCCGGCGCAACCTGTTCGGCCCAAACGGGATCGAACTTGGCGGCCACCCGTGCCCAGAGACGGCTGGTTTCCACCAGCTCCGCCGCCATGACGAACGTAGGCGACTTCTTGAACAACGCTGAGCCGGGGAAGATCGCGAAGCGGCTTCCCCGGGCGCCCATGTATTCGCGTTTGCGTTCGTCGAGGATGCCGATGTGGCTGAGCAAGCCGGAGAGCAGGCTGATATGGATGCCTTCGTGGTTGCCCACGGGGTCGGCCAGGCGCTTGTTGTCCAGGCTGATGCCCAGCGGCCGGGCCAGCTGCCGGAGCTGGGCGAACAGGTCCTGCCATTCCCTGACGCGCAGGTAGTTGATGAACTCCGTGCGGCACAGGCGGCGGAACTGCGTGGATGAGAGTTCCTGCTGCTTCTCCTGCAGGTAGTTCCACAGGTTCAGGAAGCCTGTAAAGTCTGAGTTTTCATCACGGAAGCGGGCGTGTTTCTCTGCGGCCAGCTGCTGCTTGTCCGTAGGACGCTCGCGCGGGTCCTGGATGGTAAGCGCTGCGGCAAGGATCATCACTTCACGGACGCAGCCGCGCTTGCCGGCCTCCACAATCATCCGGCCGAGCCGGGGATCGACGGGGAGCTGGGCGAGCTTCTGGCCGACGGCGGTCAGGCCGCCGCTCTTGGCGTCCGCTTGTGCGTTTTGCGGTCTGGCGGCACGCAAGGCGCCGAGTTCACGGAGGAGGGTGACGCCGTCGTTGATTGCCCGTGAGTCCGGCGGCTCAACAAACGGGAAGTTCTCCACGTCCTTGGGCCCACGGGCCACCCCCATGGCGGTCATCTGGAGGATGACGGCGGCCAAGTTGGTCCGAAGGATTTCGGGGTCGGTGAAGAGGGGCCGGGACTCGAAGTCCTCTTCGGAGTACAGCCGGATGGCGATGCCGTCAGAAACGCGGCCACACCGGCCGGAGCGCTGGTTGGCGGAAGCCTGGGATACGCGTTCAATCGGGAGCCGCTGGACCTTGGTCCGGTGGGAATAGCGGGAGATCCGGGCTGTGCCGGTATCGATGACGTATTTGATGCCCGGAACGGTAAGGGAGGTCTCGGCGACGTTGGTGGCCAGCACGATCCGGCGTTTGCTGCCCGGGTGGAACACCTTGTGCTGTTCCTGCAGGCTGAGGCGGGCAAAGAGTGGCAGCACCTCGGTACCGGCAAGGCGCCGGTTGGACTGGATCCTGGCGTTGAGTGCCTCGGCCGCGTCACGGATCTCCCGCTCGCCCGAGAAGAAGATGAGGATGTCGCCGGGTGCCTCGGTGGCGAGTTCGTCGACGGCGTCGCAGACGGCGTCGAGTGGATCACGGTCCTCTTCGAGTTCGTCGTCGGAAGCGTCGGCGTCTTCGCCGTCTGCCGGGCCGCGTGCCGGCTGGGACAGCGGACGGTAGCGGATCTCCACCGGGAACGTTCGGCCTGAAACTTCGATGATGGGGGAGGGCGCGTCTTCGGAGCCAAAGTGCTTGGCGAAACGCTCAGGATCGATGGTGGCCGAGGTGATGATGATCTTCAGATCGGGCCGCTGAGGGAGGATGCGCTTGAGGTAGCCCAGGATGAAGTCGATGTTGAGGCTTCGCTCATGGGCCTCGTCGATGATGATCGCGTTGTATTTCCGCAGCAGCTTGTCGCGCTGGATTTCGGCCAGGAGGATGCCGTCGGTCATGAGCTTAACCTTGGTGGACCGGCTGACTTCGCCGGTGAACCGGACCTGGAAGCCCACTTCCTGGCCAATTTCGACGCCGAGTTCCTCCGCAATGCGCTCGGCCACCGTGCGTGCGGCCAGCCGCCGCGGCTGTGTATGACCGATCAGGCCGTTTTCGCCCAGTCCCAGTTCCAGGCACATCTTGGGGATCTGGGTGGTCTTACCGGAGCCGGTCTCGCCGGCAATGATGGTCACCTGGTTGGCGGCGATGGCCGCCATCAGGTCCTCGCGGCGCTCGGAGACCGGCAGCTCTGCGGGGTAGGAAATGTGAAAGGTCATGGCTCGAACCAGTCTACTGTGGGCTCCGCTGGCTGTTATGACGCTGTTACGGCCCGCACCCGGGGCTGATCAGCTTCGGCACCGGGGCGGATGCCGCCGTCGTGCTTTACGCATGCTTCCGCCGTCGGACCATCACAGCCTACCCCTGGCGTCTGCACAGAGGAGGACCCGGCTCTGATGAGCCGGGTCCTTGATGGATGCTTGGGCCGATGTCCTGCTCAGAACAGAAGTCCTGCTCAGAAGAGACGGAGCGTGTAGCTGGTACTGGGCAGGTCCAAGGCGGACCAGGCCTGATGGGAGCTGACGGGCGGGTTATGGCCGAGGCCGTCGCGCAGAAGCGCTGAAACGGTGGCGGCGAGGAGGATGAGGAGCAGGATGGCGATGATGATTCCGAAGATTTCCATGCCTCAATGCTGCTCCTGGCCGCCGTCAACCAACAGTGGCAGAAATGCCCAAAAAGCTATAATTTCTGCCACAATGGATGCATGCTCAAATCAGTGGCAGTCATCGTGGTTCCCAACTTTTCGATCTTCGAATTCGCTACGGCGTGCGAGGTATTCGGCATCGACAGGTCTGGACGTGGCGGGATCGTGCCTGCGTTCGATTTCAGGGTCTGCACGCCTGAGCCTGGAAACCTCCGGCTCAAATCGGGCCTCTCCATGAACGTCTCCTTGGGGCTCGATGCCACGGCAGATGCGGACCTGGTGATTATGGCGCCGTACGGGCGGGACGAAGACGTTCCCGAATCCGTCCTGGAGGCGCTCCGTGCGGCCGATGCCAGGGGAGCCTGGGTCATGTCCATTTGCTCGGGTGCTTTTGCCCTTGCCCGCGCGGGCCTGCTCAACGGCCGGCGCTGCACAACGCACTGGCACTACTCGGGGGAGCTCGCCAGCCGCTATCCGGATGTGCAGGTGGACGAAAACGTGCTCTACGTCCAGGACGGGAACATCATCTCCAGTGCGGGCACGGCAGCCGGGATCGATGCCTGCCTCCATTTGGTCCGCGTGGAACTTGGCGCGAATGTGGCTGCCGCGATTGCGCGGGACATGGTGGTTCCGCCGCACCGCGACGGCGGCCAGGCGCAGTTTATCGATCGGCCCATGCCCACGTGCGGATCCGCGCCGATGGAGGAGCTCCTTCGCTGGATGGTGCAGAACCTGGATCGCGAGCACACCGTCGGCGAGCTGGCGACCCGCGTGCACATGTCGGCCCGGACGTTCGCGCGCCGCTTCCGCTCCGAGACGGGGGCAACGCCGGCGGCATGGCTCAACTCACAGCGGGTCCTCCGTGCGCAGGAGTTACTGGAATCGACGGACCTCAACATCGACGAGGTGGCCAGGGAATCCGGGTTCGGCCATCCCGTGCTGCTCCGGCACCACTTCGCCAAGGTGCTCGACACCAGCCCGCAGTCCTACCGCAGGGCCTTCCGGGGGCAGCTGGTGGAGGCGGGCTAGGCTGAGCCCGTCGTGCCATGCTGCGCGTGGTCTGCCCTAAACAGGGTGGTCCTCGGCGGCCGCCCGGGCGCTGTCCACCAGCACGCGCCAAGGGCCGGTGACAGCCTGCTCGGGCAGTGCCGCCCGCCTTTGGCCGGCCCGGATTGCATAGATGAAACGGTCAGCCTGGTTCCCGGCAGCCTCCGCGGCGGCCGCCCTGACAGTTTTCGGCACCGCGTCCCAGGGGCATGCTTCGACAATGGGCTGCCACTGGTTCTTGGCGCTTTCGGTCTGGGCGTGCACTGTCCATACTCTTGTGAGGGCGGCGATGCCGCCGCTTCGCTCCACACTGATCTTCATGGCCGGTCCCGGGCTTTCCTGCAGCCTGGCCGCTCAGTGGTGTGCGGCCAGGCATTCAACTAAAGCTTGACCTTCACAGTTTCCCACGCCTGCCGCACGGCGTCATGCTCGGGGGAACCGGTGCCAAAGAGCTCGACGGCGGATGCCGCCGTCGCCCTCGCGAAGACACTGAAGGTGGCTGTGGCTGGCAGTGAGCCGTCGGTAAGCGTCTCGTACCAGATCCGGCCGGGGGACTCCCAGGCATTGCCGCCCAACGCCTCTGCGACGAGGTAAAAAGCGCGGTTGGGAATCCCTGAGTTGATGTGGACACCACCGTTGTCCGCGCTGGTGCGTACGTAGGAATCCATGGAGTCCGGCTGTGGGTCCTTCCCGAGAACGTCGTCGTCATATGCAGTGCCGGGAGCCTTCATGGAACGCAGGGCTGAACCCTCCACATGCTCAGTGAAGAGACCTTCGCCGATGAGCCAACTGGCCTCCTTGAAGGACTGCTGCCTGAGGTATTGCTCCACCAGGGCACCAAAAACATCCGACATCGATTCGTTGATGGCGCCTGCCTGGTTGCGGTAGGCCAGCCCGGCAGAGTACTGCGTGACGCCGTGGGCGAGTTCATGGCCAATAACGCTGAGCGACCGGGTGAAGCGCTGGAAAACCTCGCCATCGCCGTCGCCGAAAACCATCTGGCTGCCGTCCCAGAAGGCGTTGTCGTAGAGCTTTCCGAAATGGACCGTGGCGTCGAGGGGGAGACCCTCACCGTCGATGGAGTTCCGGCCAAAGACCTCAGCGTAGAGCCGGTGCGTGTGCCCTAGGCCGTCGTAAGCTTCGTTTGCCGCGTCGTCGCCCGAGTCCGGTTCACCTTCCTTTCGGACGAGCTTGCCGGGAAGTTTCTCGGCGCCTTGTGCGTCGTAGATGCTTCGGTGCGGCGGTCCCGGCTGGACCTGCCGAAGTCCCGGGGGAGTAACCCTGGCCGGCTGGGCTCGGGACTCCTGGACCGACCGGACATGGCTCAGTGCCTCTTTCGCGGCCCGGGCTGCGGCGGAAAACTGTGGTGCGTCCTGGCGGGCCAGCCGGCGCAGCAGGTACGGCGGAATGATGGAACAGAATGTGGCTGAAGCGTGCATGGCCTACCCCCTCAAGTTGGTTGAATCAGCCTACGAGGGGCCACTGACAAAAGGACTGCAGCCACACCCGTTTGACGTAAGGGGCGTAGATTTTTGGAAACCTTGGCGGGGTCGCCTGGGTATAAGCGGGGAGCTCTGCGGCCATGTCCTGGGTGGTCGGGGGTTATCCACATAGGCGATGTGCTGGGCTGTTTTTGTTGGCGGGTCGCTGGATGATGGGGGTATGGGGATCCCGGGTGTTGAGGAGGCGGTGGAGGCTTTCGAGGCTGCTGCGGCGGAGTTTGCTGCCGTTGTGCGCCGGGGGCTGGATGGCCGCGGTTCCAGGACGGGTTCCCAGACGGATTCCGGGGGTGGTTCCGGGGGTGGTGATCCTTTGCGGGGGCAGGCGGATGCTTGCTTGGACGGGCTGGGCGGTTCGGTCCGGGTGGACGCGATGGTGGCGGCGTTCAGGGTTCGCCTGGCCGCCGCGTATGCGGGGAAGGCTGCGGCCCTGGACGGCCCGGTCAGGAGCCCGGGCGAACACACGGCCCAGGAGATGGGTGTGGTGTCCGAGGTCGCGTGTGCGCTGACGGTGAGTGAACGCTCGGCCTCTGCGCTGTTGGCGCAGGCCCATGAACTGACCACTGCCTTGCCGCTGACGCTGGCTGCGCTGCAGTCCGGGGATCTGTCGTGGCAGCACGCGCGGGTCATGGTCGATGAAACCACCGGGCTGGATGCGGCCGGGGCGGCGGCGTTGGAGGCCCGTTTCCTGGGCCCGGACGTGCCGGACCGGGCCCGGGAGTGCCCGGCCGGGGAGCTGGTCCCGTCCCGGTTCCGGGCCAAGGCGAGGACCTGGCGGGAACGGCACCACCCGGTGAGTATTGAAAAGCGCCATGCCAGGAGTGTGTTGGACCGTCGGCTGGAGTACGTCCCGGACCGGGACGGCATGGCCTGGCTTTCGGCTTACCTGCCCGCGGACCGGGCGGCCGGGATCTGGAACGGCATCACCGCCACCGCCCGCACCCTCCAGGGCCCGGCCGAGACCCGCACCATGACCCAGCTCCGCGCCGACATCGCCGCCAAACTGCTCCTGAGCGGCGCCGCGGGCGATGAAACAACGGCTGACGGCGCGCCGGGCATCGGCATCGTAGCGGGCAACGAAGCCTTGGCGGGGCGGGTCCCGGTCCCGGACGGGATCGATGGTGGCCAAGTCCCGTCGCCGGCGGCGCAGGTCCTCGTGACCGTGCCGGTGTTCGCCCTGATGGGCCTCACGGACGAACCAGCCACCCTCGACGGGTACGGGCCGATCCCGGCATCGATGGCCCGCAGCCTGGTCGCCGACGGCGCCGGCTCATTCCACCGCGTCCTGACCGACCCCCGGAACGGGGCACCACTGGAGATCGGCCGCCAAAGCTACCGGGTTCCTGCCGCGATGCGCCAATGGCTGAGGATGCGGGACGGCAAATGCCCGTTCCCCGGCTGCTCGAACCAGTCCCTGGACAATGAAGCCGACCACCTCCTGGCCTGGGCCGACGGTGGCACCACCGGCATCAGCAACCTCGGCCAGCCCTGCCCCAAACACCACCGGCTGAAACACACCACCGCCTGGACACCCACCGAAGCCAGCATCGACAAACCACCCGGCTGGACCTCACCCACCGGACGCCACTACCAAAGCGAACACCAAGACTGGGAACCACCTAGGTTGCCGGCGCAGGTTTTAGCGGCGAGTTGGAACGAGACACCGCCCTAGTTCGCCGGGTGTGGTGACCACCCAGCGTTGTCACCATCCGCCCGGGCCGCATTCATGGTTGGCGTGGCATTCATGCTGTGTCTGTGCACGCCACTGAGCAGTCGCATATGTGAGTTTTCATCCGGATCGGACGGCGATGGAATCGACGACGGGGCCTGTGGATAACTCTGAGCGCTGAACTGTCGCCTGGGCTAACCTTAAGGAATTGTTCGGAGCGAGGCATTGAAACACTATTGGGGGAATAGCTGCCCATGACATCGCACAACCTTTTTACGTCCCGGCGCCTGCGCCTGACCCCACTCGTAGTTGTTGCGGCGGCCGCTGTGGCGCTCTCGGGCTGCAACTCGGGCAGCGGTCCCAACAGCACTGGCACGTCACCTTCCGTGTCTGCCACAGAGTCGGTGACCCCAAGCGCCACGCCGACTCCCACCGCAGCCTACAAACCAGCTGACGCAACGGGCCCCGCACAGAACGTGCCCGTGCCCGTGTTGCCTGAAGTCGCAAAGACCGAGACGAAGGAAGGGCTGGAGGCATTCGTGGGGTACTGGTACGCCGCCCTTAGCTACGCGTACGAGACTGGTGATACGCGGAACTTGGAAGGACTAAGTGGCCCAGGTTGCGTTTTTTGCGCGGGACTGGGAGACGGAGTGAAGGAAGCCTTTGAGGGCGGGCGGTGGATAACGGGCGGCAGAATTGAGACACCGGCCATCACGGCGACGATAGAGCCTGGTACTCAGCCTTTCGCCGTGATTCAAGTCTTACAACAAGCAATTGAGATCCGAAACCCGGACGGGAGTCTCTATCAAGCCCCCACTGCGGCTACCAATACTGGAAGCCGGGCGGCGGCGACCTTCGGTGCGACAGGATGGATAATGACTGATCTTGGTTTGATTAGGTAGCAAAACGTGAAAGCCCAGGCACTGAAAGTCTTCTGGTTGTCTCTGCTCTTTCTTGCTCTCAGTCCCACGGTCGCGCACGCCGACATCTCGGTGGGATATGAGGAGAAGGGGCTGGGAATTGGTGCGGATGAATGGGCTGTTGACCAGGTAACGGGTCGCCTGATTCGTGGTGCGCCTGGGCAAGTTAAGACTGATCCAAACCAGTACAAGTACGAACTCCAATGCCACCTCGGCGGGGGCGATTTCAATTCCGTCTGCCTGCGGGACCAGGTCGAGTGCAAAAGTGGGCCTGAGGGCAAGGAAGGCATTCCCGTCGTCTGGTTAAAGGCACCTCGCGGACTGGCCAACCCGGTATGGACGCACCACTCCGGCCCGACGTGCCTCTATGACGCGAAGCCTGAGGACCTGCTGCCACGCATTGCCGCGGACATTCAGCGCCAGTTCGAGAACTTGCCGGTCAAGGCGGGGTCAGTCGTGGCCCAGCCGAGCCCGCACACCCTCCGGGGCGCCGAGACGAACTTCTATGCCGACGCCACCGAGCAGCAGTTCGACGTCACCATGTTCGGGCAGCAGGTCCACGTCGTAGCCACACCGGTCCAGTACACGTGGAATTACGGCGACGGTACGGTGTTAGGCCCACAGCCATCGATGGGTGGACCACTTCCGCAGGAGCGCTGGGGCGAGAAAACACGGACCAGTCACGCCTACACGGCCACTGGAGACTTCCAAGTAGTCCTCACCACCTCATTCCGAGGGACGTACTCCGTCAACAACGGGCCACCATTGCCCATCCCCGGACAAGGCCAGTTCAGCGCCGCGCCCCAAAACATCAGCGTATGGCGGTCCATCACCCGCAACTACGCCGACGACTGCAACCAGAATCCCCACGGCCAAGGCTGCCCCGGAGTGCCGCCAGTGCCCTAAAGCCGCATCATGGGCCTCAATACGCGAATCCGGGCAATCACGGGTGCAAGAAGTGTGCGTGCCCTGGGCGGAAACAGAAAACCCCCGCCGCTTTTCCAAGCGGCGGGGGTTTCATTGTGCCCTCGATAGGATTCGAACCTACGACCTTCTGCTCCGGAGGCAGACGCTCTATCCCCTGAGCTACGAGGGCAATTCAGGGTTCCTGCCATTGCCAGCGGGACGTCCTAGAGCTTAGCAGGAAGGTGGCCTGCAAGGAAAAACGCCACGCCTCAGTAGCCGGAAAACGAGTCCACATGCACTCGGCCTGCCCCGGCCTCCCTGGCCGCGCGGCGGAGTGAAGCCACGCTGGCAGGAGATCCTGAGATGTAGACGCTGCGTCCGGCAATATCGGGCACAAGGGCCTGCAATGAAGCCCCATCCAGCCGGCCCCCGCCTCCGGTATTGGTTCCTGCTTCGGTGATGAACGACGGCGGGGCGGAACCGTCCGCGAGTCGGGCAATGATCCGCGCCCCCGAAGTACGAAGCTCATCGGCGTAGGCAATCTCTTCGGCATTTCTTGCCAGCAGCAGCAACACCACGTCCCGGTCCTTGGCTGCGCCGGAGGCCAGGTGTGCCAGATATGGAGTGATGCCGATCCCGGCAGCTATCAGCAGCAGCGGCCTGGCCGGATCCCGGGGCAGCACGAAGTCGCCTCCCACCGATGTGGCGGTCACTTGGTCGCCCGGCTTCAGCCCCAGCAGGACTTTCTTGGCGGCTGACAAGGGGTCAGCTGTCCGGACCCCGAACTTCACCTCATCCGAACCGGGCGCGCTGGTCAGGCTGAACACCCGGCGTCGGCCCTTCCCGTCCGACTTGGCGTGCGGAAGATCCAATTCCATGTACTGGCCCGGTACAAAGCGCACAGGCCGGGACGGCTCAAACGCAAATTCTGTGGTGCTCGGCGTCAGGGGCCTGGAACCGGTGAAGCGCAGCTTCAGCCCGCCCCGCTGGCCCGCCAGGAAGGCCAGCAAGTTGCCGAGCAGTAGTGCCAGCTCCGGTGAGTTGGCAATAAAGCCCAAGTTGTACGGCACCGCAAACACCACGCCCACCACCGCGCCCAGCGCCAGCTGTTGCCAACGGCGCGGCGGCAGCGTCAGCGGCTCGGTCAGCATAAAGCCCACGAAAAACAGGAGCGGGCGTTGGGCGAAGGCCTGCCAGAGGGCGCTGCCGAAGGAGAGTCCGGCTTGCAGCAGTTCCGTCGTGATAATCGCAGTCGCAACCACAAGGAACACTGCCGCCATCAGAAATTTGCGGGTTCGGTAGAGGACCAGCAGGATTCCAGGGACCAGCAACCACAGCATTGCAGGGGTAGCCGCCCACCACGTTGCAATGTTCAACCCGGTCAGCCCCGTGACAAACGCGCCGGCTGCTGCCGGGTTGAAGATGTGCCGGCCACGCCAGGCAAGCGCGTACTTTGACGCAGAGGCAAGGACGCACGCCAGTGCCACCCCTGCCATGTCCATGGGCGCGAAGGTCGGCCAGAACAGGAAATAGAGGAGCAAACCAGTGATGAGCGACGACTCAGAATGCGGCCGCACACGGAACAGTGCGGCAAGCCCGCGGTTGGAGACATAGGTCAAACCAAGGCACAGCACCAGGTGGACCAGCATCTGCGGGATGCCGAACGTGAGCCAGCCGAGGAGGTTCAGCAGGAGGCTGTACGCGGCGAGGACGGACAGCACCAGGAGGATGAGCCGGTACATCGTGTACTTGCCCAACAGGGTGTCCAGCCGGCCTGCCGGGGAAACGGCTGCCCCTGTCTTGGGGGCGTCAACGGGGCTCATGTGAACAGTGTCCCTTCAAATCCTGCCGAAAAGGCGGCGCTACCATCAGAAAATACCGTCAGCCACGAAAAGTCGAAGGACTCTTCCAACACAGCGCCGGGTGCGAAGAATAGCGCCGTTGCCAGGGCGTCAGCCACCATGGTGCTTTCCGCCATGGTCCAGGTGGCCACGGCAGTAGTGACCGGACGTCCGGTGGTGCCGTCCAGCACGTGGTGCAGGCCGTCGCCCCACGCCCGGCGGTTCGACGCCGATGCACACAACGCCCCGCCCGCCAGCGACACTGTTCCGATGGCCTTGGATGGGTCGTAGGGATGCTCCAATGCCACCATGACCGCATCGGGGCCGCTGTGAAGCAGGTCCCCGCTGGCATCAATCAGGAAGTCCTGCCCGGCGTGTGAGCGCAGTTCCGCCGCCAAGAGATCCACCAGCTGTCCCTTGCCCGCCGCTCCAATGTCCAGGACAAGGGGCACGCTGGTGGTGAGTACGTCGCCATCCCAGTCCAGTGCATCGTCCCAACGGAGGGCGGGAACCGGCGAACCCGCGGGACGAAGGGAATATGAGGAGTCGTACCCCAACCGCTCAAGGCTCCCGCCGATCAAAGGAGTCATGGCGCCGGCCGTGATGTCGTATAGCGCGCGGTACAGGCGGCCAAGAGCGGCGGCTTCTTCCGAAAACCGATACCGCCCGGGCTGCCGGGCCATGGCACCCACCGTTGAATCGGGCCGGAACCGGGACCAGTCGCCGTCGTACCGCTCCACCACGGCCAGCAGCCGCGCGCGGAGGAAGCCGTCAAGCGGCCGGGGCGTGGAGATTTCCCAACGGGTACCGATCCCGTCGAAACTGAACCCGTCCCAGTCCGGCTGCGGCACTCCTACTTTGCCTCTGCCTTGATCTTTTCGAGCGCCTGGTTGAAGCCGCCGCTGGTGAGCGAGGACCCTGCCACCTTGGAAACGTTCAGTTCGTCGATGCTCTTTCCCACGATTTGCGCTGCGATCCCACTGGCAAATTCGCCCTGGAATTTCCGCGTGTTCGGGTTCGAGGGATGCTGGGTGATGTTTACAGCCGTGACATTGCCCGAAGCAAGGGTCAGTTCAACACCGACGGTTTCGGTGCCGTTCGGGGAAACGTAGGTGCCATCCGCGCTATATGTACCGTCCTGGTAGACGGAACCACTGCTGGCGAGCGACGACGAAGTGCCCGAAGGGGAAGTGGTGGATGGCGCGGCCGACGTTGCAGGCGAACTGTTGCCGGTGGTAGCAGGCGTGTCCTGTGTAGCGGACGGCGCGCAGCCGGCCACCGTTCCTGCGAGGGAAAGGCCGGCGATACCGGCGAAAACACTCTTGCGGACTGACGGTCTCATGAATGGGTCTCGTTTCGTGGGCTGGGTGCTTACGGTGTTCTCAACGTCGGATTCACCGTAATGGTTCACCCTGTGATTCGGCCGTGCAACTGCTGTGAGGAAAATCGCCGTTGCCTGGACGAGTTGGCGCCGGTCACGCGCAATGCTCAAATTCGTCCATGTGGCGGCCCCCGGTAGGCTAGAGGGGTGACTCCCGAAGAACTCTCCCTCGCCATATCCACCTGCCTGAAAGACGCCGTCGCCGCTGGCGAAATCGCGCTTTCCGCATCAGCTGTCCCTGATGAGGTGCGCGTGGAGCGACCGAAGAACCGGGACCACGGTGACTGGGCCACCAACATTGCGCTCCAGCTCGCCAAGCAAGCAGGCACCAACCCGCGTGAATTCGCTACGATCCTTAGCGCCCGGCTGAAGTCCATCAATGGTGTCTCCGCCGTGGACATCGCCGGACCCGGCTTCCTGAACATCACGGTGGATGCCGGCGCGGCAGGTGCCCTGGCAAAGGCCATCGTGGAAGCCGGACCGGAATACGGAACCAACACCGCGCTCGCCGGCCACGTGGTCAACATGGAATTCGTCTCCGCGAACCCCACCGGACCCCTCCACATAGGCCACACACGCTGGGCCGCCCTGGGCGATGCGATCGCCCGCGTCCTGCGTGCCTCCGGAGCCGAAGTCACCGCTGAGTACTACATCAACGACGCCGGCTCGCAGATGAACGTCTTCGCCAACTCCGTTTACTCCCGGCTTCACGGACGCCCCGTGCCCGACGGCGGTTACCCTGGCCAATACATCGCGGACCTCGGCCACGAGGTACTCAGCGAACACCCGGACATCCGCGAGCTGACGGAAGTCGCCGCCATCCCGGTGATCCGCGCGGCGGCCTACAAGGCCCAGATGAAGGACATCAAGTCCACCCTCGCGGACTTCGGCGTGGCATTTGACGTCTACTTCTCCGAACAGGAACTGCACGACGCCGGCGCCATCGAAAGTGCCGTTGCCCGCCTTCGCGAGCAGGGTCACGTGTTCGACGACGGCGGTGCCGTTTGGCTGCGCACCACCGACTTCGGTGACGACAAGGACCGTGTGATGATCCGGGCAAACGGCGAGCCCACCTACTTTGCCGCCGATGCCGCCTATTACCTGTCGAAGAAGGACCGCGGCTTTACCGAGAAAATCTACCTCCTCGGAGCAGACCACCACGGTTACATCAACCGCCTGAAGGCCATTGCGGCCTGCGCAGGCGATGACCCCGAGGTGAACATCGAGGTGCTGATCGGCCAGCTGGTCTCCGTCAACGGTGCCAAGTTGTCCAAGCGTGCCGGCAACATCATCGAGCTCAAAGACCTCATCGACTGGCTGGGCAAGGACGCCGTGCGCTACTCCCTGGCCCGTTTCCCTGCGGACTCGCCACTCACCCTGGATCCGGACCTGCTCAAGAAGCACAGCAACGAAAACCCCGTCTTCTATGTCCAGTACGCCCACGCGCGTACCCGCGGCGCCGCCCGCAACGCCGTGGCCGCTGGGGTGGACCGGAGCGCCTTCGAGGCTTCCCTGCTGGACCACGCCACGGAAAATGAGTTGCTTTCGTACCTGGGCAGCTACCCCTCCATCGTGGCCAAAGCTGCGGAACTGCGTGAGCCGCACCGCGTGGCCCGCCACCTGGAAGTGATTGCCGGCGCCTACCACCGCTGGTACGACGCCTGCCGAATCGCCCCCATGGGCGACGAGCCGGTAACCGACGTCAACCGCACCCGGCTGTGGCTTAACGACGCCACCAGCCAAGTACTGGCCAACGGCCTTGACCTCCTTGGCGTTTCCGCGCCGGAACGGATGTGATCCCCATGACAGTGCAGACCGGAAATGCAGCGTCCCCGCTGGCTCCCGACTGGCTGTCGGTGCCGGCGGATCTGAACGCCCTGCACGAACCCATGTGGGCAGGCAGCGTGCAGCGGAACAACGACGGCGTCCTCACGGTGGCGGGCATCGACGTCGCCGCCCTGAAGGAACAGTTTGGGACGCCGCTTTTTGTAATGGACGAGTCCGACTTCCGTGCCCGGGCGCGGGCCTTCAAGGACTCCTTCGACGCAGCATTCCAGGACATCTGCGGGGGAGTGGACGTCTACTACGCCGGCAAGTCCTTCCTGTGCACGTCCGTTGTGAAGTGGGTCGAGGAAGAGGGCCTGCGCCTGGACACGGCCTCGGGCGGTGAACTGGCGGTGGCCGCGCGAGCGGGCATTCCCGGTGAGCGCGTGGCCCTGCACGGCAACAACAAATCCGACGCCGAAATCCATCGCGCGCTGGACATGGGCCTTGGACGCATCGTGGTGGACAGCCTCGACGAACTGGTCCGCGTCGGTGCCATCGCGCACGGGCGCGGTGAACAGGCAAAGGTCATGCTCCGGCTGACCCCCGGCGTCTACGCCCACACGCATGAATTCATTGCTACAGCCCACGAGGACCAGAAGTTCGGCCTGTCCATGGCCGCGGACTCCACAGACAGGGAAGGACTCTCCGCGGCCGAGGAAGCGGTAGCAGCTGCTGCCGCACACCCCGGCATCGAACTGCTCGGGCTCCATTGCCACATCGGCTCGCAGATCTTCGAGCCCGACGGTTTTGCGCTGGCCGCCGAGAAGCTGTTGCGGTTCCTGGCAGCCGTGCAGGAAAAGTACTCGATCGAGTTGCCCGAACTGGACCTTGGCGGCGGCTACGGCATCGCGTACACACCCGTTGACACCCCCCGCCCCGCAGCCGACATCGCGACGGCGATGGCCGCCGTCGTGCGTTCCACCTGTGCCGAGCTGGGCATCACGTCACCCAGGATCTCCATCGAGCCGGGTCGCGCCATCGTGGGCAGCACCACCTTCACGCTGTACGAGGTAGGCACACTGAAGACCGTCCGTGTTGACGCGGAAGGGCAGGAGAACGTTACGTATCCCCGCCGCTATGTGTCAGTGGACGGAGGCATGAGTGACAACGCACGCCCGGTGCTGTACGACGCGGATTATTCGGCAATTCTTGCCTCCCGCACGTCGACGGCGTCACCGCAGCTGTCCCGCGTAGTGGGCAAACATTGCGAGAGCGGCGACATAGTTGTTAGAGATGTATATCTGCCCGAGGACGTGGCAGCCGGTGATCTGCTTGCTGTACCGGGTACCGGCGCCTACTGCTGGGCCCTGTCAAGCAACTACAACTATCTGGCCCGGCCGGGCGTTGTCGCGGTGCGCGATGGATCTGCCCGGCTGATTGTCCGCGGGGAAACCGAAGAAGATCTGCTTAACCGCGACATGGGAGTGCCGAATGACTGAATTGCGAACCCTGAAAGTGGCCCTGCTGGGCTGTGGCAACGTTGGGGCCCAGGTTGCGCGGATTCTCATTGAGGACGCCGATGCCCTTGCTGCCCGCACCGGTGCGCGCCTGCAGCTCAGCGGCATCGCCGTGCGCAACGTCAATTCCAAGCGCGACGTTGACCTGCCGCAGGAACTGTTCACCACCGACGCCGAAACCCTGGTCAAGGACGCCGACCTCGTCATCGAGCTGATGGGCGGCATCGAACCTGCCCGCACCCTGATCCTCTCGGCGCTGAGCAACGGCGCCTGTGTGGTGACCGGCAACAAGGCACTGCTCGCCCAGGACGGACCCACCCTCTATGAGGCAGCTGACAAGGCCGGCGTGCAGCTCTCCTACGAAGCTGCCGTCGCTGGCGCCATCCCCATCCTGCGCCCCATCCGCGACAGCCTTTCCGGCGACCGGATCACCCGGGTGCTGGGCATCGTCAACGGCACCACTAACTTCATCCTGGACCAGATGGATTCCACCGGTGCCCAGTTCGCCGATGCCCTCGCCGAAGCCCAGCGCCTTGGTTACGCGGAAGCGGACCCCACAGCCGACGTCGAAGGCCATGACGCCGCCGCCAAGGCAGCCATCCTGGCCACGCTGTCCTTCCACACCCGGTTCGCGCTGGAGAACGTCCACTGCGAAGGCATCACCTCCGTCAGCGCGTCCGACATCGCCGCGGCGAAGGATGCGGGATTTGTTATCAAGCTGCTGGCCATTGCCGAAAAACTCACCGATTCCGACGGCGGCGAAGGGGTTTCGGTGCGGGTTCACCCGACGCTGCTGCCACGCGAGCACCCGCTGGCCGCCGTCCGCGGTGCGTTCAACGCCGTGTTCATCGAAGCGGAAAACGCCGGCGAACTGATGTTCTACGGCCAGGGCGCCGGAGGCACTCCCACTGCCTCCGCCGTGCTGGGTGACCTTGTATCGGCCGCCCGCCGCTTGGTGCTGGGCGGACCCCAGCGCACCGAAACCACTACCGGCCACGTCCCGGCGCTGCCTATCGAAGCGGCAACCACCAGCTACTACATCGGCCTCGACGTCGCCGACCAGCCCGGCGTCCTGGCCCGCATCGCCCAGCTCTTCGCCGAGCATGGCGTGTCCATCGAAATCATGCGGCAGACCATCCACAAGGACGCCGAGTCCAACGTGGAATCGGCCGAACTGCGGATTGTCACCCACCGCGCATCCGAGGCTGCCCTCGCAGCCACCGTCGAGGCCGTGAAAGGCCTGGACGTCATCAATTCAGTTACATCCGTTCTGCGGGTAGAAGGAGTCTAAGTGGCTCACCAATGGCGCGGCGTTATCCGCGAATACGCTGACCGTCTGCCCGTGACGGAATCCACCAGGGTCATCACCCTGGGTGAGGGCGGGACCCCGCTGGTCCATGCGCAGAAACTCTCCGAACTGACCGGTTCCACCGTGTACCTGAAGGTCGAGGGAATGAACCCCACCGGTTCGTTCAAGGACCGCGGAATGACCATGGCCATGACCGCCGCCGTTGAATCCGGCGCCAAGGCCGTTGTCTGCGCGTCCACCGGCAACACCTCGGCTTCCGCCGCAGCCTACGCAACCGCCGCAGGCCTGAAGTGTGCCGTGCTGGTTCCCGAGGGCAAGATCTCCATGGGCAAGCTCAGCCAGGCCATCGCGCACGGAGCCACGCTGCTCCAGGTTGACGGCAACTTCGACAACTGCCTGGACATTGCACGGAAGCTGGGGGAGTCCTACCCGGTCTTCCTGGTCAACTCTGTCAACCCTGCCCGGATCCAAGGCCAGAAGACCGGCGCATTCGAGGTAGTGGACTCCCTGGGCGACGCCCCGGACATCCACGTCCTGCCCGTCGGCAACGCCGGCAACATCACGGCCTACTGGAAGGGCTACAAGGAGTACTCCGCGCCGTTCGAGTCCGCAACAGCCGGTACCCTTCCTGCCGTCTCCACCAAGACCCCGCAGATGTGGGGCTTCCAGGCCGCTGGCGCCGCGCCGTTCGTAGCGGGCCACCCGATCACCGAGCCGGACACCATCGCCACCGCCATCCGGATCGGCAACCCTGCCTCCTGGGACGGCGCCATCGCCGCCCGCGACGAGTCCGGTGGATTCATCGATGCCGTCACGGACGAAGAAATCCTCGATGCCCACCGCTGGCTGTCGGCCCGCGAAGGTGTCTTCGTGGAGCCCGGCTCAGCAGCCGGTGTTGCCGGGCTCTTGAAGAAGCACGCCGCGGGGGAAGTTCCGTCCGGCAAGACGATTGTCATCACCGTCACGGGCCACGGGCTCAAGGACCCCCAGTGGGCACTGCGCACCGAAGACGGCAGCGACGTGCAGCCGGTCAAGGTCTCCAACGATGTTGTGACCGTTGCAGCCGAACTGGGACTGGAAGACAAGTAGCCGTGGAAACCACCTCGCCCACCACTGTTGGCCTGCCCCTCATCGAGGCAGGACAGCGCGTCACCGTTCGGGTCCCGGCCACCAGCGCCAATCTCGGTCCCGGATATGACAGCCTTGGCCTGGCCTTGGCGTTGCACGACACCCTGACAGTGGAGAGCCTCGAAACCGACGAACTGCTTTTCGAGCTCAGCGGCGAGGGAGCCGAAACGCTGCCGCGCGATGCCAACCACCTGGTTATCCGGGCCATGGAAGCCGCCTTCGAGCGACTGGGCTACCGCCATGGCGGCTTGAAGATTATCGCGAAAAACGTCAACCCGCACGGCCGGGGCCTGGGTTCATCGGCCTCGGCTGTGGTGGCTGCAGTCTCCGCGGCCAACGCCATGGTGCCGGAGGCCGGACAGCGTGGGCGCGACTGGATCCTCCAGCTCACCAGCGAGCTGGAAGGCCATCCGGACAACGTCGCACCGGCCATTTTCGGTGGGCTGGCGCTCTCCTGGCAGGACAGTGACCAGTACAGCAGCACGTGTGCCAGTGTGCTGGAGTCGGTGATCCCGATTGTGGCGGTTCCTGATTTTGAATTGTCCACGGAGGCCGCCCGCGCGCTCCTGCCTGCCTCGGTGGGCCACCATGCTGCCGCCATGAATTCGGGCAGGGCTGCCCTGCTGATCCATGCACTGACGCAGAAGCCGGAGTTCCTGTTCGCCGGCACCGAGGATTTCCTGCACCAGAGCTACCGCGCGGAAGCCATGCGGCCCAGCGCAGCCCTGATCAGCGCGCTGCGGAAAGCCGGATATGCGGCCGTCGTCTCCGGTGCCGGGCCCACGGTCCTGGTGCTGGCCAACGGCCAGGCTGAAGCCTCCGCGGTCGTGGACTTTATCAATGCGTTTACGGCGTCAAACACGCCGGATATCGCCTGGCGCGTGCTGAAGCTCGCAGTGGACGTTGAAGGTGCTAAGGTGGACTTGCACCGGCGGTGATTCCGCCTATCTGATCTGCAGCTGCATTCAGTTGTTATTTGATCTCCTACTGCGCAACATCTTCCGGTGCCGCCTGCTTGGTCTGTCGCAGGAATCTGCAGCATGAAGTGTCTGCCCCTGAACCGTCAGTCCAGCGTTTCGCCATTAATCGGAGCGTGGGTGAATCAGTATCCGGCCCTGCTGGCCGAAATCCAACCGGCAAGGCCGAATTTCCGGCTGCAGATCTGAACTGCAGCCCAGATCAAATCATCGCGTCCAGCTCCCAGTCTGGACGCCGTCGAGGGGGAAGGATCCTTCGTGACCGAAACCACTGAGCTGTCTCCAGCTGTGGAACTATCATCTTCTGCTGCCGGATCGTCAACGGCCGCACCCGCCAAGAGCAGCGGCCTCGCCGGCCTGAAGCTCGCCCAGTTGCAGGCGCTTGCCAGCCAGCTAGGTATCTCCGGCGGATCCCGCATGCGCAAGGGGGACCTGGTCACGGCCATCTCCGCCCACCGCGCAGGCACTCCGGCCACCAAGGCCCCGGCCAAGGCTGCCGGAAAGGCGACTGAAAACCACGCCGCTCCCACTGTTGCCGCGCCTGCGACTGCACCCGCCGCTGCAGCGAGCGAAACCGCGGAGGCCCCGGCCGCCGAGGGTACCCGTGCACGTGGCCGTGGCCGCAGCCGCCGGGCAGTCAGCGACGGCGTTGTTGCCGCCGCTCCGGCGGAAGCAGCCGGCGAGGCTCCGGCCGCTGCCCCCGCCGAAGCTCCGGCCTCCCAGCCCGCCGAGGCCGGCGAGGCAGCAGAAGGCGCCGGCGAACGCCGCCAGCCCCGTACCCGCAACCGCCGCCGCGGTGAAGCAGCTGCTGCGTCCCCGCAGACTGCCGAAGCTGTCGAAACACCGGCCGAGCAGCCCGTTGCCGAACAGCGCCAGGCAGAGCGCACTGAAACCCAGCGCACCGAAACCCAGCGCACCGACGCCCAAGGCGCAGAAGCCGGCGACGGCCAGCGTGGCGACCGCCGTGAAGGCGGACGCAGCCGTGGGGCTCGCGACACCGCCGTTCGCGAGACCACTGACGGCGGCCGCGACAATGCAGGCAGCCGTGAGGCTGGCCAGCGTGAAGGCGCCCGTCGCGAGGACTCCCGCGACAACACCCGCGACAGCGATGATTCTGACGGCGGAAGCCGCCGGAACCGCCGCAACCGCCGGGACCGGAACGACCGCAATGACCGCTCAGGCGGCCAGGATAGCCGGGACAACTCCCGCAATGACCGTTTCCGCGACCGCAACGACCGCCGTCGGGGACGCGCCCAGGGACCGGACGTCGACGACGTCGAGGTCACCGAGGACGACGTCCTGCTGCCTGTCGCAGGAATCCTGGACGTCCTGGAGAACTACGCGTTCATCCGCACCTCCGGCTACCTCCCGGGCCCGAACGACGTATATGTCTCCCTCGCCCAGGTCAAGAAGTACAACCTGCGCAAGGGCGACGCCGTGGTTGGAGCCATCCGTGCTCCGCGTGACGGCGAAGACCGCAGCCAGCAGTCAGCCCGCCAGAAGTTCAACGCCCTGGTCCGCGTGACATCAGTCAACGGCAAGACCTCCGAAGAACTCAAGGACCGCGTCGAGTTCGCCAAGCTGGTTCCGCTGTACCCGTCCGAGCGCCTGCGCCTCGAGACCGACCCCAAGAAGATCGGCCCCCGCGTCATCGACCTGGTTGCCCCGATCGGCAAGGGCCAGCGCGGCCTGATCGTCTCCCCGCCGAAGGCCGGAAAGACGCTCATCCTGCAGTCCATCGCCAACGCCATCACCACCAACAATCCTGAGGTCCACCTCATGATGGTGCTCGTTGACGAACGCCCCGAAGAAGTCACCGACATGCAGCGCACGGTCAAGGGCGAGGTTATTGCCTCTACCTTCGACCGTCCGGCCGATGACCACACCACCGTGGCCGAACTCTCCATCGAACGCGCCAAGCGCCTCGTGGAAATGGGCATGGACGTGGTGGTCCTCCTGGACTCCATGACCCGCCTGGGCCGCGCCTACAACCTGGCAGCACCGGCCTCTGGCCGCATCCTGTCCGGTGGTGTTGACTCCGCTGCGCTGTACCCGCCGAAGCGCTTCTTCGGTGCAGCCCGCAACATCGAAAACGGTGGCTCCCTGACCATCCTGGCAACCGCCCTTGTGGAGACTGGTTCCAAGATGGACGAAGTCATCTTCGAAGAGTTCAAGGGCACCGGCAACATGGAGCTCCGCCTGTCCCGCCAGCTGGCTGACAAGCGCATCTTCCCGGCCGTGGACGTCAACGCCTCCGGTACCCGCCGCGAAGAGAACCTGCTTTCCCCCGAGGAAGTCAAGATCATGTGGAAGCTGCGCCGTGTCCTCTCCGGACTCGAAACGCAGCAGAGCCTTGAGCTGCTGACCAACAAGATCCGGGAGACCCAGAGCAACGTCGAGTTCCTCATGCAGGTCCAGAAGACGACGCTTGGTGCGAAGTCGGATAACGACAAATAGCTGTTTTCAGGGGCGGGGTGCGGTTGCCTCGCGTGGTTCGCCACGCGGGTTTTCCGCCCCCGCCCCTTCGCGTGGTGGCCATGTCCTGACGGACTTGGCCACCACGCTTCGGCAGGCCCGATGCCACTCCCGGGGCGGAAAACCCACGCGTCGGGCGCCCGGTTCACCTCGTGCCCGGCCGCTTTGGGATGGATTCCTGTGCCCCACTAAAATGGGTGCAGAACGAAAGGTTTTGAAAATGTTTGAGTCCGTACAGGGCCTGCTTGATGAGCATGATGCTATCCAGGCGCAGCTTGGGGATCCTGCTGTTTATGCTGACCAGCGGCTGGCCCGGAAGCTGGGGCGGCGGTCTGCCCAGCTGAACGGCATTGTTGAGGCGTACCACAAGTGGGAGGGCATCCGGGATGATCTTGCTGCTGCCAAGGAAATGGCGGGGGAGGACCCCGAGTTCGCTGCCGAGGTGCCTGAACTGGAGGCTGCGCTCGAGACGGCCTCCGCGAAGCTGCGCCGTCTGCTCATCCCGCGCGACCCTGACGACGCCCGCAATGTGATCCTTGAGGTCAAGGGCGGCGAGGGCGGCGATGAGGCTGCGCTGTTTGCCGGCGACCTGCTGCGGATGTACACCCGGTACGCGGAATCGCGCGGCTGGAAGACCGAACTTATCTCGGCCACGGAATCTGACCTGGGCGGCTACAAGGACGTCCAAATGGCCGTCAAGGGCAACTCGAACGATCCTGCCGAAGGCGTCTATGCACGGCTCAAGTTCGAAGGTGGTGTGCACCGTGTGCAGCGCGTGCCCGTGACGGAGTCGCAGGGCCGTATCCACACTTCGGCTGCCGGTGTGCTGGTGCTGCCTGAAGTTGACGAGCCCGAAGAGCTCGAAATCAACCAGAACGACCTCAAGATCGACGTTTACCGGTCCTCGGGACCCGGCGGGCAGTCGGTGAACACCACCGACTCCGCCGTCCGCATCACCCACCTTCCCACGGGGATCGTGGTGGCCATGCAGAACGAAAAGTCGCAGCTGCAGAACCGCGAAGCGGGCATGCGCGTCCTCCGGGCCCGCATCCTGGCCCACCAGCAGGAGCAGATCGACGCCGAGAACTCGGCCCAGCGCAAGTCGCAGATCCGTACGATGGACCGTTCCGAGCGCATCCGCACCTACAACTATCCCGAAAACCGGATCGCAGACCACCGTACCGGCTACAAGGCCTACAACCTGGACCAGGTCATGAACGGCGACCTCGAGCCCGTCATCCAGTCCGCCATCGAGATGGACGAACAGGCACGCCTGGACGCCATCGGCGAATAGCCTTCCCAAGAGATGACTGGTTCGGAGCGGACCCTCGCGGCAGCAGTCAGTGAGGCCACCGCCATACTGCAGCAAGCCGGAGTTCCCAGTCCCCGTGTCGACGCCGAGCTGCTCGCCGAACACCTGCTGGGCGTCGGCCTCGGCCGGCTCCGGGCGATGATGCTCGGGAACTCCCCGGCGCCGGAGGGCTACGCGGACCTCGTGGCCGAACGCGCGCAGCGGACCCCACTCCAGCACATCACGGGCGTTGCGCACTTCCGCTACCTGGAACTCGCCGTCGGACCTGGCGTTTTCATCCCACGGCCCGAAACCGAGTCTGTCGTCCAGCTGGTCATCGACCATGTCAAAGGCATGGAACACCCGCGGATTGTGGATTTGGGCACAGGTTCCGGCGCGATTGCCGGTTCCATTGCCCATGAGGTTCCGGGCGCGGACGTGCATGCCGTGGAGTACAGTCCGTTCGCGCACGCGTGGGCGGCGAAGAACCTCGCTCCCCTCGGTGTGAACCTCGTCCTGGGGGACCTGCGCGACGCGCTTCCCGAACTTAACGGAACTTTCGACGTCGTCATTTCGAATCCGCCGTACATCCCGGCCGAAGCCGTTCCCAACGAGCCGGAAGTTGCGCTCCACGATCCGCCGGAAGCATTGTACGGCGGGGGAGCGGATGGCATGGAACTCCCGACGGCGGCGGCAGCTTCCGCGGCGCGGCTGCTGGTTCCCGGGGGCTACTTCGTGATGGAACATGCTGAGGTCCAGGCCGGCTGGATCAAGGCGATGTTGTCGCGGTCCGGTGTGTGGACCGGAATTACCACGCACCTGGATCTCAACGGCAAGGAACGGGCCACCAGCGCGGTGCTTTCCGGCCTGGACCACGAGTGATGAAAGAATGAGGCAGTGAGCACAACCTATAACTGCACGTCAGACGATCAGCGCGCCCTGGGACTGGAACATGCCCAGCGTGCCATCAGCGAACAGAAATGCGTCGTATTCCCCACGGACACTGTCTATGGGATCGCTGCCGATGCCTTTTCGCCGCAGGCTGTCACCATGCTGCTGGTCTCCAAAGGGCGCGGCCGCAGCATGCCGCCGCCGGTCCTCATCCCCAGGATCAATGCCCTCGACGGCCTAGCCACAGACGTGTCCGCGGACGCCCGCAAACTCGCTGAAGCTTTCTGGCCCGGCGGACTCACGCTGATCCTGCATGCGCAGCCGTCCCTGGACTGGGACCTCGGCGACACGAAGGGAACGGTAGCCCTCCGGATGCCCGCAGATGAAGTGGCACAGGAACTGCTGACCTTGACCGGTCCGCTGGCGGTGTCGTCGGCCAACCGTACCGGCCACGCTGCGGCCCAGACCGCCGCCGAGGCGCGGGAACAGCTCGCTGAGTCCGTGGAGGTCTACCTTGAAGGCGGATTCCGGCCCCTTGAGGGCACCGAAGGGGTTCCTTCGACAATTGTTGATGCCACCGGGCCGCTGCTCCGGGTTGTCCGGAACGGCGCCGTCACCTTGCAACAGCTGCGCGAGCACGTCCCGGGAGTTCTGGGGCTCGGCGAGATCCCGATGGCCGAGGAACCTGCGGACGAGACGCCAGTAGGCGACTCTGAGGTGGTTGAAGTCCCCCTGGCTGAAGCCACCCTGGATGAAGCCCCCACAGGCGCAACGGCGGGGGAGCCGGCCGGTCCGAAACAGGAGCCGAACGCTTGATGACCCTGCTCCGCCAGGCCATTCCGGTCCTCGGTGTTGACGCCACGCCCCTGAAGGTGGACGAACTGATTGATGTCCTTGAGGGGTTCGTTGACGATGGCAGCACACGGACCGTCGTCGGCCATAACCTGCATAGCGTGACGCTGACCCATTCGGATCCCGGCTTCCGCCGCCTCTACGAGGACAGCGACGTTGTGCTTCTGGACGGAGCGCCAGTGCTGTGGCTCTGGGGCCGTACCGGGCAGGCTTCCGGGCCGGTCATGGAGTACCGGCTTGGGTCAACGGACTGGATTCCCGCCCTGGGGCGGCTGGCCGGACTGGAGCGGATCGCAGTGGTCGGCGCCGGCCCCGAGGCCAACGCGAAGGCAGTAGCGAGGCTGGAGGGCATTGTCCCGTCCGCGACGGTCTCAGGCTTTCCTGGCGAAGGCTGGAACGACGACGTCGAGGACACCGCCGCCGCCTGGCTCACCGAACAGCGTCCCCAGTTGGTGCTCCTGGGACTCGGCATGCCGCTGCAGGAATCAGTGCTGCAGCGCAGGCTGGATACCTTGCCGCCGGCCATTTACTGCGCCGTGGGCGGGGCGATCGAGCAGCTCGCCGGAATCCAGAAGCTGGCACCCCGCTGGCTGGGCCGGCTGGGGCTCGAGTGGGCCTGGCGCCTGGTCCTGCACCCGCGCAGGGTGGCCTACCGCGTCTTTGGCGAGCCGTGGGTCCTGCTGTGGCTGCTCGCACGGCGCCGCCTCAGGCGGACGTCCTAGAACTTCTGCTCTTCCAGCGGAGCAAATCCCTTGGCCCGCAGCCCGGTGGTAAACGATCTGGCCCAGTCCAGGAACCCGGGCAGGTCTCGACGCCGCGCAAAATAGCCAACGTAGCCGCCGACGTCGGCCACGAAGGACTTGACCCGGAAATACCGGCGGATCAGGTAACCGCGGTTGCGGTAGTAGTAATACCGCTTGAAGGCCGACTCCGGCACGATGACATGCCAGCCGGCCCCATAGACGTGTTTGGTTTCGGCGAAGGCGTGTGGGTGCGTGATGGCGGTGGTTGTGACGGTGCCAAACCGGATGCCCGCCTTGCGGAGCCGGATGGTGAAGTCCACTTCGTCGCCCCGGATGAAGAGGCGCATGTCCGGCAGGCCCACCTTGAAGAAGACGTCTGAGCGGATCAGCGCGCCGTTGAAGAAATGTCCGTCATCCAACAGGAAACCGACCTTCTCCAGTTCGGCACGGTCGTGGGTGACTTTTCCGTCCAGGCGGAAGAAGAACGACAGCCGGTCGGGCTGGCCCGGCGCGACAACGAGGGGTACCACGGCCTCCAGATCGCGGGCTTCAGCTTCGCGAAGCAGGGTGGCCAGGCATTCCGGGTCAGCGGGTTCGGCGTCGTCATCCATCATCCAGATCCAGTCTGCGCCGCTCGCGACGGCCTTGAGCGCTGCCAGGGCGAAGCCGCCGGCGCCGCCCAGGTTGGCCTCGGAGCGGACATAGTCCACGTTGGGATGCTTACCGGCTACGTCGCGTGCGGGGTTGGTGCCGCTGTCAACCAGGCAGATGGTGTCCACGGATGCGGACTGGGCGTTGATGGCGTCCAACAGGGTGGACAGCTCCCGGTGACGGTCGAAGGTCACCGCAGCAACAGCAATACGGGGGGTCATGGACTTCCTTTCAGCATGGCTGACAGGGAATTCCCCGCTCGCAGTGCGCCGTGTGGCGCGAAGCCATGAAGCCGTTGGCGCTAGTATCTTTGACTAGAGTCCACTGTAATACAGCCGTGTAAGGCACTGCGTACAAGAAAAAAATGCACTGCCTGCTGCGCGCCCGGCGACGGAGAAGTTTCATTTATCGAAGAACAGATCCCCTGCCAGTGAGCCCATCGACCACGGAACAGCCGCTGTTGTGGCTGCCCAGCCCCAGCACTGCCGCAGCTCCAGGAGTTGCGGCAGGAACTGACGAAATGGCCGCCATCGCATGATTATGTACCTGCTCATGGGCTTGACGGCTGCCGTCGTGTCCTACTCGGCAACCTGGGGTGCCCGGGTTATCGGAAACCGGCTCGAGCTCCACATGCCCATCCGCAGCCGCGACATGCATTCGACGCCGGTATCCCGGCTGGGCGGCGTGGCTATCTTGCTTGGTGTGATGGTGGCCCTGATCGTGGCCAGCCAATCCTTCTTCGTGAAGGACATCTACCGGAACAACTTTTCCCCGTGGGGAATCCTCGCCGGAGCCGTGCTGATCGTGCTGGTAGGCATAGCCGATGACCTGCTGGACATCCGTTGGTGGGTCAAGCTCATCGGGCAAAGTGCGGCAGCCCTGGTGGTAGCCATCTGGGGAGTCCAGATGACGATTGTTCCCTGGATACCGGAACCGATCACCCTGGAAAATGAGATGCTTCGGGTGGTGCTGACCGCGGGGCTGATCGTGACCACCATGAACGCCTTCAACTTCATCGACGGCCTTGATGGCCTGGCTGCCGGCGTGGCCATCATCGGCGGCACAGCGTTCTTCTTCACCGCCTACTGGGTCCACCGCACATCCGTCATCTTGGATAAATCGGACCTCGCCACGCTGATTACGGTGGTCCTGGTGGGCAGTTGCATAGGGTTCCTGCCGCACAACTGGTTCCCCTCCAAGATCTTTATGGGGGACTCCGGTGCCATGCTCATCGGCCTGCTCATGGCCTCCGCGGGTATTGTCTCCACCGGACAGATCACGTCAGGGTTGTATGACCGGGCCAACGGTATCTCCACCGTGATACCCATCCTGCTGCCCTTCGCCGTACTGTTCCTCCCACTGCTTGACCTGGGCCTCGCCGTTGTTCGGCGCACGGCACGCGGACGTTCCCCGTGGTCGGCGGACCGTGGGCACCTCCACCATAAACTGCTGGATATCGGCTATTCGCACCGGACCGTGGTGATCCTCATGTATCTGTGGACTGCCATCCTGTCCTTCGGAGGGCTGGCTTTTGCAGTTTTCCCGTGGCAGATCGTGCTCTCTGTTGACCTCTTCGCCACCCTGGTGATGGGCCTCGTGACGGCGTGGCCGTACCTGCGGCGAAGGAAAGAGGAACCCGCGGCGTAACGGCGTTCGGAAATATTTCTATCTCGTGTAGAATTTAGGGGCAGCTCAAGCTGACCTCCACCACGCCCCTGGCTCCTTGCCTTGGTACCGACGATTGGGATCATATGACCTCCAACGCCGACTCCGGACCCGTGTCCGGCAACGGATCCGTTGGTGTCTCCGGTCCCACCCGGTCACTGTGGCTCCGCCTTCTTGTACTCAGCTCGCTGGCCGCTGGGGCAGGCCTGGTCCTGTGTTCCGTGGTTGCGGCGTTCCTGGACGGCGTGAATGGTGCCCTGTCGGCTGTGCTGGGCGGATTGCTGGTGATGCTGTTCTTCGGCATCAGCCTCCTCGTGGGCCATTTCGTCGGGCGCAGCAATCCATCGGGCGCCATCGGCGTCTTCGTTGCGACATATTTCATCAAAGTCGTGGGGTTCGCCGTCGTCCTGTTCCTTATCGGTGCTCCGGAGTGGCTTCACGGCCGATGGTTCCTGATCGGGGCTGTCGCCGCCGTCGTACTTTGGCAGGGTGCCGAGATCTACGGCTTCAGCAAGGCACGGTTGCAGATCTACAACGACCCCGAGACCAAGGAACCACGCGATGTCTGACCGGAAGCGAAACAGGGGCACGTCAAAGCCTCGGGTAACCGGTTCCGCACCCGGTGTATCCACTGAAAACAACGACGGCGGATACAACGCCGGGATGGCCGTCTTCAGCTACATAATTGGCGGAATCATCGTCTGGAGTTTGATAGGGTGGGGTCTGGATAATCTGTGGGGAACCCGCTGGATCGTGCTCGCAGGCGCTCTGCTTGGAGCTGTCGGAGGATTTTATCTTTCCCACATGCATGGCCTTACCAGTCTCAGAAACACAGCCGGTAAGAGCGGCGCAGACAGCGGCCCGTCCGCGGACGGAAACACTAATGCCAAATAATTTCACACGGGGAACAGCGGAGCGCAAATCCGCGGATCCCCGACCAACGCCCAATGATGGACACTGCAGAGAGGAAACGCGTTGATCGCGCTTGCGCTCCCGGCCCAAGATTCAGGAGAGTTCACTCCTCCTGGAATTGAAGAAATGCACCTGCCGGCAATCCTGCCGTGGGGGGCGGCAGACGGATTCTCCAAGCAGATGCTGCTGGTAATCCTGTCGGTCGTCATTATCGCCACATTCTTTCTGCTAGCTGCACGGAAGCAGCAGCTTGTCCCCGGCAAGCTCCAGTTCGCTGGTGAAATGGCCTACGGCTTTGTGCGTAACAGCATCGCCAAGGACATTATCGGCGGCAAAGACTTTATGAAGTATGTCCCGCTGTTGTTCAGCCTCTTCTTCTTTATTCTCGTGAACAACATTTACGGCGCCATCCCCGTGATCCAGCTTCCGAGCTTCTCGCACGTCGGCGGTGCGTATGTCCTTGCGGGCATCGTCTACTTCACCTGGATTGCCATCGGCATCAAGAAGAACGGCATCAAGTACTTCAAGCTGGCCACCGTGCCGTCCGGAGTCCCGTTCTACATCCTGCCCATCGTGGTTCCGATCGAGATCATCTCCAACTTCCTCGTTCGTCCGGTAACGCACAGCCTCCGTCTGTTTGCCACCATGCTGGCCGGCCACCTCATCGTGATGCTTGCCGGTTCCGGCATCGAGTACCTCGTGATGCAGGAAAACCTGCTGTTGAAGGGCACCTCGGTCCTGGTCCTGGTCGGCGCCATCGCCATGTACATGCTCGAAGCCCTGATCATGGCGCTTCAGGCGTACGTCTTTACCCTGCTGACCGCCATCTACATCGAAGGCGCTCTGCACGCGGACAGCCACTAGGCTCCCAAAATCTTCCCCTTGCGGGGATGAAGCAAACCAAACAACCTGCCACACAGATGGCATCTTGAAAGGAATAAAATGGAAGGCAATCTCAACCTCGTAGGTTACGGTCTGTCCGCAATCGGCGGTGGTATCGGTGTGGGTCTCGTGTTCGCTGCCTACATCAACGGTGTAGCACGTCAGCCGGAAGCACAGCGCGTCCTGCAGCCGATCGCATTCCTCGGCCTTGCGCTGACTGAAGCCCTCGCCATCCTCGGCCTGGTCTTCGCTTTCGTTCTCTAGTCTGACTTCAGAACAAGCGAACATCCAGAACCGAGTAGATAAGGACGGGTGAATTATGAATCAGCTGATCATCTCAGCCGCCACAGAGGGTGAAACCAGCCCCCTGATGCCCAATGTCTGGGAAATGGGCGTCGTCCTCGTCGGCTTTGCTGTCCTCATGTACATCGTGGTCAAGTTCATTGTCCCGATGTTCGAGAAGACATTCGCAGAGCGTGCCGAGGCCATCGAAGGTGGCATCGCGAAGGCTGAAAAGGCCCAGGCTGAGGCCTCCGCTGCACTCGAGGAATACAAGCAGCAGCTGACTGACGCCCGCGCAGAAGCCAACCGCATCCGCGAGGAAGCACGTGCAGAAGGCGCTCAGATCCTTGCTGACCTGAAGGAAAAGGCGGCTGCAGAGTCCGCCCGCATCACCGCTCAGGCACACGTGCAGATCGAATCGGAGCGCCAGGCCGCAGTTGTGTCCCTGCGCTCCGAGGTGGGCACTCTCGCCACCACCCTGGCAGGACGCATTGTTGGTGAAGCACTCACCGATGACGAGCGTTCGGCTCGCGTCGTTGACCGCTTCCTGGCAGATCTGGAGAACCAGAACGCAGGTGCAGCTCAGTAATGGCAGGTGTATCGAGCGGATCGCTGGCCACGGCACTGACCGCGTTGGAAGCCAAGCTTCCCATCGCCTCACTGCAGCTGGCTAAGGAACTCTTCGGAATCCTGGGAACGGTGGACAGCTCGGCTGGCTTGCGCCGCGCCCTGACTGACCCGTCCCGTAGCGGTGACGAAAAGTCGGCGCTGGTCAAGCAGCTGTTTGGCGGGAAAGTCTCCGCTGATGCTGCGGATATCGCGGGCGGACTGGCCAGTTTGCGCTGGGCATCGGCACGAGATATCGGCGATGCACTCGAGACTCTTGCCGCAACGGTGGTCATCGCCGTCGCTGAAAACAAGTCTGCCGTTTCTGCCTCCGGAATCTCTGGGCTGGAAGAGCTGGAGAACGATCTGTTCTCCTTCAACCAGGCCGTTGCCTCCAGCCACGAGGTACAACGTGCCCTGTCCGAACCACAGGCAAGCGGTGCTGCAAAGACCACCCTCACCGAAAGGCTGGTTCCTGGCGCAAGCGAGGAAGCCAAAGTCCTCATCGGCCAGGCGGTCTCGCAGCCCCGAGGCCTGAAGCCGACCAGGCTGGTGGCGCGGTTCGCCGAGCTGGCGGCCAAGCGGCAGCAGCGCTGGATTGCAACGGTCAGCGTCACCCGTCCTTTGACGGAGACGCAGTTCAGCCGCCTCCAGGCAGGGCTCAACTCCCTGTATGGTCGCGAGCTCAAGGTCAACATCAACGTTGATCCTGCACTGATCGGCGGAATCCGTGTCCAGGTAGGCGACGAAGTGCTTGACGCTTCCGTTGTTTCCCGTCTGGGCCAGCTTCACCGCCAACTGGCCGGCTAGCCGGACAAGCACAACTTAACTGATAGAAACCCCGGTCATCGTGAGCAACGATGATCACGAAAACAGGAGAGCAGGGACTGCAGATGGCCGAATTGACCATCAACGCCGACGACGTCCGTAATGCGTTGAACGAGTTCGCGGCGTCCTACGAACCCGGAAACGCAGAGCGCGTAGAGGTTGGCCGCGTAACCACCGCAAGTGACGGCATCGCCCGTGTTGAGGGCCTTCCCTCGGTCATGGCGAACGAGCTGCTTCGCTTCGAGGACGGCACGCTGGGCCTCGCCCAGAACCTTGACGTCCGCGAAATCGGTGTCATCATCCTCGGTGACTTCACGGGCATCGAAGAAGGCCAGGAAGTCCACCGCACCGGTGAGATCCTTTCCGTGCCGGTAGGCGACGCGTTCCTTGGACGCGTTGTTGACCCGCTGGGCCAGCCGATCGATGACCTCGGTGAGATCAAGGCTGAGACCACCCGTGCGCTTGAACTCCAGGCTCCCGGCGTCACCCAGCGCAAGTCGGTCCACGAACCGATGCAGACCGGACTCAAGGCCATCGACGCCATGATCCCGATCGGCCGTGGCCAGCGCCAGCTGATCATTGGTGACCGCCAGACCGGTAAGACGGCCATCGCCGTGGACACCATCATCAACCAGAAGGCCAACTGGGCTTCCGGAGATGTCTCCAAGCAGGTTCGCTGCGTCTACGTCGGTGTTGGCCAGAAGGCTTCCACCATCGCAGCAGTCCGCCAGACCCTTGAGGACCACGGAGCACTCGAGTACACCACCATCGTGGCGTCTCCCGCTTCCGACCCCGCAGGCTTCAAGTACTTGGCCCCTTACGCCGGTTCGGCCATCGGCCAGCACTGGATGTACGGCGGCAAGCACGTCCTGGTGATCTTCGATGACCTGTCCAAGCAGGCCGAAGCCTACCGCGCAGTGTCACTGCTGCTGCGCCGCCCGCCGGGACGCGAAGCCTACCCGGGTGACGTCTTCTACCTGCACTCCCGCCTGCTGGAGCGTTGTGCCAAGCTCTCCGACGAGCTCGGTGCGGGTTCGATGACCGGCCTGCCGATCGTCGAGACCAAGGCAAACGACGTTTCCGCCTACATTCCGACCAACGTGATCTCGATCACCGACGGCCAGATCTTCCTCCAGTCGGACCTCTTCAACGCCAACCAGCGTCCCGCTGTTGACGTTGGTGTCTCGGTGTCCCGCGTTGGTGGCGCTGCCCAGGTCAAGTCCATGAAGAAGGTCTCCGGTACCTTGAAGCTGGACCTGGCCCAGTACCGCGACATGCAGGCTTTTGCCATGTTCGCCTCGGACCTGGATGCAGCTTCGCGCCAGCAGCTCACCCGTGGCGCCCGCCTGATGGAACTGCTGAAGCAGGGCCAGTACTCGCCGTTCCCGGTCGAGGACCAGGTTGTGTCCATCTGGGCAGGCACTAACGGATACCTCGACGACGTGCCGGTGGAAGACATCAGCCGCTTCGAGTCCGAGTTCCTGGAGCACCTCAAGCACAAGTCCTCGATCCTCACCACGCTGGCACAGACCAACGTTTTGGGCGACGACACCGCAGAAGCACTGAAGACCGCCATCGTGGACTTCAAAAAGGGTTTCTTCGGCGAGGGTGACAACCGCCTGGTAGGCGCTGGCCACGAGGAGCATGATGCTATCTCCGAGGGCGAAGTCGACCAGGAAAAAATCGTCAAGCAGAAGCGCTAGTTCCGCTGAACGGGGTGCGCCGGACCCACCGGTCCGGCGCACCCGGTCTACGGAATCTTAGGAAAGGATAAGTATGGGAGCCCAGATTCGGGTCTACCGCCAGAAGATCAGCTCGACCACGTCGATGCGCAAGATCTTCAAGGCGATGGAACTGATCGCTACCTCGCGCATCGGCAAGGCCCGTGCGCGCGTAGCAGCTTCACTGCCTTACGCGAACGCGATCACGCGCGCCGTTTCTGCTGTCGCCAGCCAAAGCGAAATCGACCACCCGCTGACCACTGAGCCGGAGCAGATCCGCCGTGCCGCAGTCCTGGTAATTACCTCGGACCGTGGCCTGGCAGGTTCCTACTCGGCAAGTGTGCTCAAGCAGGCGGAAGGTCTCAACGAGCTGCTCCATGCTGAAGGCAAGGAAGTCAAGACCTACCTCGTCGGCCGCAAGGGACAGGCGTACTACGAGTTCCGGAACCGCGAGTATGCGCGGGTCTGGACCGGCGGCACTGACGCCCCTGAATTCGCCACTGCGCGCGAAGTCGGGGAAGCGCTGCTGACGGATTTCGCAACGGCCTATGAAGAGGGCGGCGTGGATGAAATCCACGTTGTGTACACCCGCTTCAAGTCCATGGTGACCCAGGAGCCGACGGTCATCCGCCTGCTCCCGCTCGAGGTCGTTGAAGAGCAGGCCGCTTCGGAATCGGAGCTCTTGCCGCTGTACGAATTCGAACCGGAATCGGAGCAGGTTCTTGATGCCCTGCTGCCGCGCTACATCGAATCCCGTATCTTCGCAGCCATGTTGCAGGCAGCAGCTTCCGAGCTTGCTGCGCGCCAGCGGGCGATGAAGTCCGCCGGCGACAACGCGACGGACCTGATCAAGAAGTACACGCGTCTGCGCAACACGGCCCGCCAGGCTGAAATCACGCAGGAGCTTTCCGAAATCGTTGCCGGCGCCGACGCCCTCGCGTCCTAGCCTTCGGCATTTTCGGTTCCCGCGGGACCTGCACCACAACAGATAAACTTAACCCCACGCCATCTACTGAGTGAAGTGAGAGAGATGACTGCCACTGCTACCGAACACGTAGCCGCAACGTCCGGTGCCACCGGCCGTATTGCACGTGTTATTGGCCCGGTTGTCGACGTCGAATTCCCGGCTGACGCAATCCCGTCGATTTACAATGCCCTGTCCACGGAGATCACCCTCAACGGTGTCACCAAGACCATCACGTTCGAGACCTCCCAGCACCTGGGTGACAACCTCGTCCGCGCCATCTCCCTGCAGGCTACCGACGGACTCGTCCGCGGCACGTCCGTGGTGGACAGCGGCGCCCCGATCTCCGTGCCTGTTGGCGACGGCGTCAAGGGCCACATCTTCAACGTCCTGGGCCAGCCCCTCGACGTTGCCGAGTCGGAACTGGAGATCAGCGAACGCTGGCCCATCCACCGCAAGGCTCCTGCCTTCGCTTCGCTTGAAGGCTCCACCGAGATGCTGGAAACCGGCATCAAGGTGATCGACCTTCTCACCCCGTACATCAAGGGTGGAAAGATCGGCCTCTTCGGCGGTGCCGGCGTGGGCAAGACCGTTTTGATCCAGGAAATGATCACCCGTGTTGCCCGCAACTTCGGTGGTACCTCCGTATTCGCCGGTGTGGGCGAGCGTACCCGCGAGGGCAACGACCTCTGGGTCGAAATGGAAGAGGCTGGAGTCCTCAAGGACACCGCCCTTGTATTCGGCCAGATGGATGAGCCGCCGGGAACGCGCCTGCGCGTGGCATTGTCGGCCCTGACCATGGCGGAGTACTTCCGCGATGTCCAGAACCAGGACGTGCTGCTCTTCATCGATAACATCTTCCGTTTCACGCAGGCAGGCTCCGAGGTTTCCACGCTCCTCGGCCGCATGCCTTCGGCTGTGGGCTACCAGCCCAACCTTGCGGACGAAATGGGCCTCCTCCAGGAGCGCATTACGTCCACCAAGGGCCACTCCATCACCTCGATGCAGGCTATCTACGTTCCCGCAGATGACTACACCGACCCGGCCCCGGCCACGACCTTCGCACACCTCGACGCGACCACGGAACTTTCCCGTGAAATCGCCTCCCGTGGTCTGTACCCGGCCGTTGACCCGCTGACGTCGACTTCCCGAATCCTGGATCCCCAGTACATCGGCAAGGACCACTACAACACGGCTGTCCGCGTGAAGCAGATCCTGCAGAAGAACAAGGAACTCCAGGACATCATCGCCATCCTCGGCGTTGACGAACTCTCGGAAGAGGACAAGATCGTCGTGTCGCGTGCACGCCGCATCCAGCAGTTCCTGTCCCAGAACACCTACACCGCCAAGCAGTTCACCGGCGTCGAAGGCTCCACGGTTTCCATCAAGGACACCGTCGAAGGCTTCACGGCGATCTGCGACGGCGACCTTGACCACATCGCAGAGCAGGCGTTCTTCAACGTCGGCGGCCTGGATGATGTTGAGCGCCAGTGGGCCAAGATCCAGGAACAGACCAAGTAATATGGCTGAGCTTGAGGTTGAGATTGTCGCAGCGGACCGCTTTATCTGGTCCGGAGCGGCCACGATGGTCAAGGCCCGCACCAGCGATGGTGAGATCGGAATCCTGCCCGGCCACTCGCCCCTGCTGGCGATCCTGGCCGAAGGTGAACTGGCCATCCAGCCGGTTTCCGGTGACCGTATTGCCGTAGTTGTTGACGGCGGATTCTTCTCCGTCGACAACAACCGCGTGGTTATTGTTGCTGACAACGCCCAGCTGGGTGACGCGGCTACTGCTGGGATCCGCTAGCACGACCTTGATGGACGCACCGAGTCTTCCGTTCATCGCCATGGCAATCGCCTTTGGATTGCTGATATTTGCACTGTGCCTTTCCGGGGTGCGCCGCTTCAATTTGCGGCGTGCCCTGGGCACGGTGGACGCCTCCATTTGCGTAGCTGGAAACAGCTGGCAGATGGGGGTTTGTCGTTATCAGGACAACGACCTTGAGTGGTTCCGGCTGCTCTCCCTCAGCGTCCGGCCCAAGCATAAGTTCAAGCGAAGTTCCCTGGAACTGCTCGGCCGCCGCAAGCCGACTGAAGCGGAGGCCGTGAAAGTCCAGCCCGACGTCGTGATTGTGGAACTGCGCTATGAGGGCCAGGACCTGCGGCTGGCCATGAAGTTCGATGCCTACACCGGGCTCTCATCCTGGCTGGAAGCCGGGCCGGTCATCGGTGTCGGAACCTGGCGCTAGCCGGCGTGGACTTCATTGCTGATGTCCGGCTGACTGACGGACCGGTATTTTGGACCGCCTCGGCACTGGGGGCGGCTGCAGCCGTATACCTGCTGTGGCGCCCTGCAGCCGAGGGACCGCGTCCATGGTGGCTCTCAGTCCTGGTCTCCGTTGCCGGCGGCTTCGCCGTAGTGGGCCTGGTGCACTGGGCGCTGATCGACGTTTTTTCGACTTTCCCGGAGGACCTTCCGGATGACGTCCTGCTCTGGGCGGTTCCAGCTGTAGCCGCCCTGATCCTGGCGCTGATCCGCCTGCCGCGGTCCAGCCGGCGGGCCCGAGGCGCCGGTATTGTTGCTTTCTTGCTGGTGCTCCTGTTGTCCGGAGTCCAGATCAACGCGTACTTTGGCCTCAACCGGACAGTCAGCGACCTCATGGGCACCGCGCTGGCCCGGATCCCGGCTCTGGAGCCTGCCCTGACTCGCCAGCCTGGCGGCCCCTCTCCCGTGCCGTTGGAAGGCTGGGCCCCGCAAGGGGAGGTGCCTGACGAGGGCGCCCTCCGAAAGGCAACCATCCCAGGAACGGCCTCGGGGCTGGAGACGCGGGAAGCCTACATCTACTTGCCGCCGGCCTATTTCGCCACCAACAGGCCCGCGCTTCCGGTCCTGGTGCTGTTCTCCGGACAGCCCGGCGGTCCAGCCGACTGGCTCACCGGCGGCGCGCTGAGGACACACCTGGACACGTTTGCCTCCGGCCACGGCGGTATTGCGCCGGTTGTCGTCGTGGCGGACCCCAACGGTACACAGTCGGCCAATACGCTGTGCCTGGACAGCCGGATAGCCCGGGCGGACACCTACCTGTCCGTGGACCTGCCGGCATGGATCACAACAACCCTGGATGTGGACCCTGACCACAGGCAATGGGCTGCGGGCGGATTTTCCTTCGGTGCAACCTGCGCCCTGCAGATGGGCACCCGCCACCCGGATCTGTACAGCTCCGTGCTGGCGTTCTCCAGCGAACTCGAACCGGCCCTTGCCAAGGAACGGCAGAAAACCATCGACGCGGCGTATGCCGGAGACACCGCTGCCTTTGAGCGCGAGACCCCGCTGACCAGGATGAAGCAGCAGCGGTTTGACGCCAAAGCAGTGTACTTCGCAGCGGGGGAGCGGGACCCCGAATTTGTGGAATACATGGACACCCTGGCCGAGGCTGCCAGGAAGGCCGGCTTCACTGTGGAAGCAATGCAAGTCCAGCATGCCGGCCACTCCTGGGACACGCCGTCCCGTGGGATAGCGGACGGGCTTGCGTTCCTGGCCGCCCGCTGGGGTATCAGGTCATGAGTGCCGGAACCGATGTCCGGACGGCCTCACTCGCCTGGGCCACTGTGGGCCGGCCGGCGTGGCAGCGGTCCAAGGCGCGGCTCAGCTCGATTCCCTTCACCCTGGGCGTCCTGGCGGCCTTCATTCTGACCGGTGCCCTCACCGGTAGCTATCTTGCCGGTCCGCCGGAAACCATGCTGGACCTCGCCAGTGTCAGCGGGCCGGGACTGAAGTCGGGCCTGTGGTGGTCGCTGTTTACGTCGATGTTTTTCGCCACCAACCCCCTGGCCTATTTGACGGCATCACTGATGATCCTCCTGCTGCTGGGACTCGCCGAGCGAAAACTCGGGACACTGCAGGCTGCTGTGTTCTTTGCCGCCGGCCAGTTCGGCTCTGTGACGCTATTCCTCCTGATCACCCAGGTGGCCAGGTACGCAGGCGATGGCTGGTTGGGCCTGATGGCGGACAGCCACCTCATCGGCCCTTACGCCGCCGTTCTCGCTGTTGGCCTCGCCGCGAGCGGCCGGCTCCCAGTCCTCTGGCAGAGGCGCTTGCGGACGGGGCTGGTGTCGGTGTCGCTTCTCCTGGTGCTCTATGTTGGCCACCCGGAAACAGTGATTGGTTTCTTGGGGGCACTCCTTGGCCTCGTCGCCGGCTGGTGGATCCAGGGCGAGCACGGCCACTTGCACCGGCACCGTTCCACAGGCCGCGAAACGCGTAACCTGCTGGCCCTGACAGTGGCCGTTTTTGCCGTCGGACCCATCCTTACGGCGGTCGCGAGGACTCCAACCGGACCCCTTGCCCTGCTGCGCGACGTCGTCCTGAATCCGCTGCCTACGCTGAGCCAGTTGGAATCCTATTGCGGTTCCACGGTTGAGGCATCCTGCCTGGAAGCGGGCCGGCAGGGTTTCGCAGGACCGGTGGGGCTGGCCCTGGCGATCGTTCCCGTCATCCTGCTGCTGATCTGCGCGGACGGAATGCGCCGCGGGCGGCGGCTTGCCCTGCGCATCACGCTGGTGATCCAGTTGGCCGTCACAGCGCTGGCCGCCGTCTACCTGGCGCTTTTTGCGCTGATCCCGCACTATCCGTCGCGGCCGCATACGGCGGCGATGGGGTCAGGGTTCGCGCACATCCTGCCACTCGTGACGGTGCCCCTGCTGCTGGCCGCCGTGCTGTGGGCCAACCGCAGGCAGTTCAGGGTGGAGACCGTCCCTGAAGCCCGCCGAACGCTCATGGCTGTGCTGGGCGGGGCCCTGCTGTTGCTGGCCGGAGGCTACAGTGCGGCGTGGCTCAGCGCGGGCGGAATGACCCGCGACGGCGGCCCCTTGGGACTGCTTGCTGAACTGTCGCGGCAATACCTGCCCGTGCCCATCCCCAACCTTTATCGCAGGGTGTTCGCAGACCGCGACGGCGCAGAGTCCTTCATCTTCGCCTTCTCCGGTCCCGTTTTTTGGGTGATCGCCCTGGCCGGTGTCTGGTTCGTACTGCTGGGGCGGCACCATGGCAGCGATGCCGGCGCGTCCGACAGGGCGAGGGTGCGAGGGCTATTGCAGGAGGGCGGCGATTCCTTGTCCTGGATGGCTTTGTGGGAACCCAACGTGTACTGGTTCAGCCCGGACCATAGGGGTGCCGTCGCGTACCAGCAGCACGGTAGCGTCGCGCTGACCCTTGCCGGACCCTTTGGCGCGCGGGCCTCGCGTTCCGGTGTTGCTGAAGGCTTCCTTGCACACTGCAGCCGGCATGCGCTCATTCCTGCGTTCTATTCCTGCGACTCCAGCCTCTGGCCACCGCTGCAGGACCGGGGCTTCCACCGGGTGGCGGTTGCCCAAGAGACCAGGCTTGCGGTACGCGAACTGGAATTCCGTGGGAAGGAATGGCAGAACGTGCGGACCGCCCTGAACCGTGCAGCGAAAATGGGCGTCACCGCTGTTTGGGGGAGCTATCATGGCTTGCCACAGGCCCTGCGCGGCCAGCTCAGCGAAGTGTCAGAGGAATGGGCGGCCGAAAAATCCGTCCCAGAAATGGGCTTCACCCTCGGCGGGTTGGATGAACTGATGGACGACGACGTGCTGTGCTGCCTTGCCGTCGACAGCGACGGCAAGGTACATGGGGTGACAAGCTGGCTTCCCGTGTACGACGGCGGCAAACTGGTCAGCCGCACGCTGGACGTCATGCGCCGCGGAGCCGGCGGCTTCCCGGGAGTCATGGAGTTCCTGATTGCCTCGGCAGTGCTGGAGCTACGAAAGTCGGTGGAGGTCATTTCGCTGTCCGGATCTCCGCTGGCGCGGCGCCCGGAGGATGGGCAGGCGACCGGGGAGGCGGACGGACAGGGGAGCGGCCGGGCCGGCCCGGTGCATGCGGAGAACCTGGTCCGCATCCTGGATGTGGTGGGACATGCGCTCGAGCCGGTTTATGGTTTCCGTTCGCTGGCTGCCTTCAAGTCACGCTTCAAGCCGGAGTACCGCACTCTGTACCTCTACTACCAGGACCCGCTGCACCTTCCGGCCATTGGCAGGGCGCTCACCAGGGCGTACCTGCCGGGGCTGTCCCTGCGGCAGGGCGCCAGGCTCCTCCGCGAACTGGTGAACTGACAAGCGGCCCCATGGTGGGACAAAACATTTATGACTGGGGAAGTCTTCGGGGAATGCCGTAACGGAAGATGCGCCACATTTGGATTTTGGCAAATAACAGAAATGATCCCCGGCAATCATGCCGGGGATCATTAATTCGCGGGGGCCGCACACGTGCGGCCGACAGGCGAGGGACTAGACCAGCGTCACGCCGGTAGCCTGGGGACCCTTGGCGCCCTGACCGATTTCGAACTGAACACGCTGGTTCTCGTCGAGGGTCTTGAAGCCACCGGTCTGGATCTCGGAGTAGTGAACGAAGACATCGCCATCGGAGTCATCCGGGGTGATGAAGCCGAAGCCCTTTTCAGCGTTGAACCACTTGACGGTTCCCTGTGCCATTTATTTCTCCTCATAATGGAACTTTTAAGTCCAGCACACCTCGTGCTGGCCTTGGTCACTCCGCGAGAAGAATCCTGGATTACCCGTTCCTAGGAACTGGCCCTGCAGGAGCTTCGCGCTCGCAACATGTCTTGCGAGCATGAAAAACACCTACACAAAGACTGAGATAAGAATTTCATGTCACTACCCTCAGGTCAACGGTCCAGACAGCCAATCGGGTAAATTTTGCGTAAAACTAGCTTTAATGCCCTCGTCAGGGCCTTGCAAGGGCCGCATCTCTGGACTCGCTGTACGAGAGTGCCTAGAAAAGCCGGGATTCGCTGTCGTCCACACCGCGCATGGCGTCATAGTCCAAGGTGACGCAGTCGATGCCGCGGTCATTGGCCAGGACCTTGGCCTGGGGCTTGATCTGCTGGGCGGCGAAGATGCCGCGGACCGGTGCCAACAGCGGGTCACGGTTCAGGAGTTCAAGGTAGCGGGTGAGCTGTTCAACGCCGTCGATGTCGCCGCGGCGCTTCAGTTCGATGGCCACGGTGGCCCCGCTGGCGTCGCGTGCCAGGATGTCCACCGGGCCGATGGCGGTGAAATACTCCCGGCGGATCAGTGAAAAGCCGGAACCGAGGGTTTCTATCTGGTCCGCGAGCAGGCGCTGGAGATCCGCCTCAACGCCGTCCTTGATCAGGCCGGGGTCAACACCAAGGTCATGGGAGGACTCGTGGAGGTGCTCATGGATGTTGATGATGAGCCGGTCATCGGTCTTGGCGGACTGGACCGTCCACTGCTCCGTGACTCCCAGTTCGAGATCAACGTCCTCCGGGGAAGACACACGCAAAGTTGCCGGCGGACTCATCCAGTTCAGCGGTTTGTAGGAGCCGCCGTCGGAATGGACCAGCACCGACCCGTCAGCCTTGACCAGCAGGAGCCTGGTGGCAAGGGGGAGATGGGCTTTGAGCCGGCCAACATAATCAACGGAGCATCGGGCTATGACAAGTCGCACGCCGTACACACTACCGGGGCTGGGGCAGAATGGAGGCATGCCGCGTTCGAACCGCCCCCGCCGCCCTGCCTCCGGAAAACCGGGCGCAGCTGCAGGCAAGAAGGGAAACGGCGAGGTCCCGGAACTCGACCTGGAGCGGGCCCGGGGCATTGCCCGCCGCGAAAGCGCCCCCGACGGCGACTGGATGGTCCGGACCATGACGGCCCGGAACGCGGAAAAGACGTATGTCTGTCCTGGCTGCTCCACGGCCGTACTGCCCGGGATTGCGCACCTGGTGGTGTGGAAGGATGACCACCTTTTCGGCGCGGCCGCCGGCCTGGCCGAGCGCCGCCACTGGCACACGAACTGCTGGATGTCACGCAGCTACCGGTATCGCTGAGCAGACCGGTAAACCGGTGGCCGCCCAGGGGACAATCCCGGCAGCGCAAAGTCGCTAAGCTGGCAGGCATGACTTTTGATCCGGCGTCGTACGAGTTCACCGTTCCTGTTGGCCCTGCACCCATTCGTGCCTCCACCGTTCTCCCCGCGAGGCGCGAAAACGTTGAGCTGCGCACCGAAGACGGCCACACCCTGGTGGGGGAACTGGCGCTGCCCGAGTCCGGAGAGATTACGGCGACGTTGATCACGCTTCACCCACTGCCCACGCACGGGGGGTTCATGGACTCCCACGTGTACCGGAAAGCGTCGTACAGGCTTCCGGCACTGGCGGGCGTAGCGGTGCTGCGGTTCAATACGCGGGGAACCTCTTCTCCCCGCGGCACCAGCGACGGAACCTTCGAGGAGGGGATCGGCGAGAGGTTCGACGTCGAGGCGGCCGTCCGCTTCGCCGTCGAACGCCAACTCCCCAACCGCTGGCTGGTGGGCTGGTCCTTCGGCACCGAACTCGCACTGATGTACGGCGCAGTAGAACCGGTGGCCTCCCAGGTCGAAGGTGCAGTGCTGCTGTCCCCGCCGCTGCACCGGGCAACGGATGCCCACCTGGGTGCCTGGGCGGCGAGCGGCAAACCCCTGACCGTGCTGGTGCCCGAACACGATGATTATCTGCGGCCCGAGGCCGCGGCGGACCGCTTCCGGCTGGTGCCGCAGGCACGCGTTGTGGGGGTCGACGGCGCCAAGCACCTGTGGGTGGGCGAAAAGTACGCCGCGCGGGTACTTAACGAAATCGTGGATGAGGTTACGGAGGCAGGATCCGGTCCGGAAGGCCTGCCCCAGGAATGGGACGGCCCGGCAGCCACTGCTGCGGCCTAGTGCTTGTCCTGGCGGACGATATAGATCTCCTTGACCAGCAGCAGGATGGCGGCTGCAGTGGGGATTGCTATCAGGGCGCCCAGGATGCCCAGCACGCTGCCGCCGGCGATCACGGAAATAACGGCTACGGCGCCCGGCACTGCCACGGCCTTCTGCATGATGCGCGGGGAGATGAAGTACGCCTCAAACTGCAGGTAGGCGAAGTAGCAGATCGCGTAAATCGCGGCCGTCTGCCAACCCTCCGTCAGCGACACCAGGAGCACCACCACCGCCGCAATCAGTCCGCCCACCAGCGGGATAAATGCCAGCAGAGCCACCACGAAGGCGAGCAGGACGGCAAACGGGATGCCCAGGATGGACATCACCACAAACGCGAAGGTGGCATTGAGCAGCGCGACGCACGCCTGTCCGATGACGTAGTTGCCCACCGAGCGCGTGATTTCTTCGGAGAGCGCCTGCACGCGCGGCCTGCGCGACCGGGGTGCCAGGCGGTATCCCCACTTCTTCATGGCCGGGAGCGCCGCGAGGAAGTAGAGGCTCAGCACCAGGACGATCAGGGTGCCGAACAGCCCGTTGGCCACCGTTGAGCCGAATCCCACCACCCCGCCGAAGATGCCGCCCATCGCCTCGGGGTTATTGACGAACTTGTCCAGTTCGTCCTCGATGCGGTCCCGGACGCCGAACTGGTCATCCACGCTTCGGAAGAAGTCCGAATCTATAAAGTCGCGCACCCAGACCGGTGCCTGTTGGACGATTTCCGTGACCTGCTCCACGATGGTGGGGATCAGGGTGGCAAAGAATCCCACCACCGCGGTGACCAGCACTGACACCGAGACGAGGATGCCGGCAGGGCGCGGAATCTTCCTGTTTTCAAGCCAGCCGACCACCGGATCCAGGCCCAGGGCAATGAAGAGGGCGGCAACAATCCAGAGGAGGAGTTGGGTGGTGTTGGAGCCGATCCAGTAGACCAGGAGCGCCAGCCCCACGCCCACTGTGCCCATGAACCCGAGGTAGAGCGGGTGTTGCGGCGAGATTCGTGGACCTGGTTGGCCAAACTGTGGAGGTGACTGCACTGAATCGGAGTCGGCAGACTCTTCCTGCTGTGAATACTCGGGAGGCATCTCGAAGCGGAGCCGGGGCTGCGCACCGGGCAGCGGCTGGCGGAGCCGTCGTATTACGGATCCCAAGGCAGCCGCGGCGCCTGATCGCCGGACACGGACAGGCTGCTCCGGCCCCGTACGCTGCGCGGGAACAGCGGGTGGATTTTCCTGTCCCGCAGGGGATTCTTCCGTCTTGTCAGTCACTGCTTTTTGGGGCCTGTTCCGTGCGTGGCGCCGCGGCTGCGGGCCGGTGTGATGATCATCGCAAACACTATCAGCAGCCTTGTCAACAGCCGGGAGGATCGCCTGTCCAGGAGCGGCTGGGACGCGCGCGGCAGGCCCCCGACTCAGCTATTGGTAACAAAACGGTTACTATTGAAAGCAAACCCCCGCTGATGATAGGTGTTTCCTTTGCGTTTCAAGACTGCAGTCGCACTCGTGCTGCTCGGCCTCCTGACACTTCTGGCCGGTATCGGCCAGAAGACCATCTGGGCTCCGTCCGAGACCTTCACGGCCTCGGCACCCACAGATGCCGCCGAGGCGCCGTTGACCGTCATTGACCAGAACCTCCGCACGCTTCACGGCGGCACGGTAAAGATCAACATCAAGGGTGATGGCAACTTCATCCTCGCTGCCGGCCGTCCGGACGACGTTGACGCATGGGTGGGCCAGGCCGCCCACAACACCGTCACGGGGGTCTCCGAAGACAACAAGTCCCTGAAGATGGAGCACGCCGACGGCGAAGCGACAGCCCCGAACCCCGCAGGATCGGACCTGTGGGTGTCCAGCGAAAACGCCAGTGGCGAACTGGACTACTCGTGGACCCCTCCTGCGGACGGTGAATGGTCGCTGCTGCTGGCCTCTGACGGCACGAAGGCTGCTCCGGGCACAGTGTCGATGACGTTCCCGAACGACATCTCCACGCCGTGGGCCATTCCGCTGATGGTCATCGGCGGCCTGCTGATCCTCGCCGGCATTGCATTGGCTATCCTTTCTTCACGAACCCGGAACGGCGACGGCACCGGCCAGGGAAGCCTGTTCGCCCAGCGGGCCCGCGCCAAGGCCGAGACACGCTCCACGGCCCGCCTGGGCATGGTGAATGCAGGCATGGTCACAGCAGCTGTCACGGCAGCCGTCGTAGCCGGAACGGGCGCCGCCGCCAACGCCACCACAACTCCTGCGCCTTCATCGGAGCCCACGGCTTCCGCCTCCGAAGCGGCCGCTCCATCCTCGCCTGTCCTCCTGGACGCGCAGTTCCGCCGCATCCTGGAGCAGGTCTCCAGTGCCACTGACGCCGGGGACGCCGCCAAGGACGCCGGCAAGCTGGCCGATCGCGTCGCGGGAACCGAGCTGGAAGTACGGACCCAGAACTACAAGATCCGCTCCCAGGTGGGTGCCTACGAGGCACGGATGCCCGTTCGCTCCACGAAGCTGCTCACCACCGTTGTCACTAGCAAGCGTGACTGGCCGCGCCAGGTCCTCGCCGTGACCCAGGGCGACGGCAACGTGGTGCCCCAGCTGCTGACCCTGGTACAGCCGTCACCGCGGGAGAACTACAAGCTCGTGGAAACCACCCCGCTGCAGCCGGGGACCACGTTCCCGTCCATCGGCAGGAGTGGCACGGAGACCCTGGCTCCGAACGACAAGACCGGCCTGCTGTACAGCGGGGAGGAGGCCCTCGCGGGCCTGGCAGACCGCCTCAGCTCGCCTGACTCGAGCTTCAAGGACAAGCTGGTGGAAGGCGAGTCCTCGCCGTACATCGCCGACACACTCTCTTACCAGGCTGAAGTGGTCAAGTCCGGTGAGAACGGCAACTTCTCCTTCACCCACAAAGTCGTGCCGGAAAGCACAGTGGTGTTCCGAACGGCCGACGGCGGTGCCCTGGTTCTGGGTCGGTTGAACTTCGCGTTCGACGGCACACCCAAGGCTTCCGGTGACAAGCTCACCATCGGTGACGACGCAGCGGCGCTCGCCGGAGGCAAGGAAACCACCACCGGCATGGTGCTGAACTTTGCCGAGTCCATGGCCGTCTATGTCCCGCCGACCGGCTCAACGGACCCCATCAAGCTCGTTGCCGCCACCCGTGGACTGGTCGGAGCAAGTTTCAAGTAGGAGGCAGCAGGGCACAAGCCCGCTGTGCATTACCCCCGGCAGCGGCCGGAGTGGTTAGAGTGGAAAGCATGAGTTCGCCAGCTTCCCGCCCAGTCCCTCCAGCCGCTGCCAGCCTGCTTAACCTGCGAGGCGCCGTCGACCTTTCCGCACTGAAACAACGCCAGGCGCCGGCTTCCGGTCCCGGAAATGCGCCCGGAAATGCGCCGGGTAATCCGCCCCTTTCCGGGGACGCCGCCGGAACCTCCGAGGCCAGCCCGGCACCGCTGCGGGTCAATGTCACAGAAGGAAACTTCCAGGACCTGGTGGAGCTCTCCACCAGGGTGCCGGTGGTCTTCGCCCTCTGGGCCGCCTACTCGCCGGAATCTGCCGGAATGCTGGACACGCTCGAACGAGTCGTCAACAGCTATGGCGGCCGCCTGGTTCTGGGCACAGCCGACATCGATGCTTTTCCGCAGCTCGCGCAGGCCTTCCAGGTGCAGGCAGTTCCTACCGCCGTTGCCGTGCTCAAAGGCCAGCCGGTCCCGCTGTTCCAGGGCGGCGCGGACGAGGCACAGGTCAGGGCGCTGCTCGATGAACTGCTGAAAGTCGCGGCCGCCAATGGCGTCACCGGCAGCCTGGGCAATGGAGCGCCCGCGGACGCCGAACCCGCGCCGCTTCCCCCGCTGCACCAGGCCGCCTACGACGCCATCGAGGAGGGCGATTACCAGGCAGCGGCCGCCGCCTACCGCCAGGCGCTGCTGGAGATGCCAGCAGACGCAGAGGCCAAGGCCGGCCTGGCTCAGGTTGAAATGATGGCCAGGCTGCAGCCGCTGTCCGCCCAGGACACCGAGGCGCTGCGGACCCAGGCAGCCGAGGAGCCCGATAACCTTGACGCCCAGCTCGCCGTTGCGGACCTGGACGTTGCCGGCGGCCACGTCGAAGACGGCCTCAACCGCGTGGTCAGCTTCATCGGGAGGAACTTCGGCCCCGAACGGGAGACGGCCCGTGTCCGCCTCCTGGAACTTTTCGACGTTGTGGGCACCACCGACGAACGCGTGGCGAAGGCGAGGCAGAACCTGGCCCGGGTGCTGTTTTAGTGTCGGCGCTGTTCCGGCCGCTGAGGCTGCGCTCCCTGGAGCTGACGCACCGCGGCTGGGTGTCACCCATGTGCCAGTACAGCTGCGAACCCGACGGCGCCCCCGGAGTCCCCAACGACTGGCATCTGATGCATTTGGGGTCCTTCGCCGCCGGCGGCGCTGCCCTCATCCTCACGGAGGCGGCGGCCGTCAATGCCGAGGGGCGGATCAGCCCGCGGGATGCAGGCCTGTACAACGACGAACAGGCCGAGGCCTGGCAACGGATCACGGACTTCGTGCACCGCCACGGAGCCGCGGAGCCGAAGATTGGCGCCCAGCTGGCCCACGCCGGGCGGAAGGCATCCACGTACTGGCCGTTTTCGGGCCAGCGCGGCAGCGTGCCGGAGTCCGACGGCGGCTGGGCCACAGTGGGCCCGTCGCCGTCGGCCTTTGACGGCTATGCCGAGCCAGCCGAGATGACCGAGGAACAGATCCAGGGGGTGATCAGCGACTTCACTGCCGCCGCCATCCGGGCCGTCGATGCCGGATTTGACACCCTGGAACTGCACGGAGCACATGGCTACCTCCTGCACCAGTTCCAGAGCCCGCTGACAAACACGCGGACCGACTCGTGGGGCGGGGATGAAGCTGGGCGGAACCGCCTCGTGCTCGCCGTGGTCGACGCCGTCCGGAAAGTCATGCCGGAGTCCATGCCACTGCTGCTGAGGATCTCCGCTACTGACTGGGCGGAAGGCGGCATCGACATAGAGGCCTCCGTCCGCCTGGCTGCGCAGGCCCATGAACACGGTGTTGACCTCATCGACGTCTCCAGCGGTGGAGCGGTGGCCCACCAGCAGATCCAGCCAGGACCCGGATACCAGACCGGCTTCTCCGCACGGATCCGCCGGGAATCCCGGGTACCCACCGGCACCGTGGGCCTGCTGACCTCGCCAGGCCAGGCCGAGCACGCCGTCGCCACCGGCCAGGCTGACGGTGTGTTCATCGCCCGTGCCGCGCTGCGGGACCCGCATTGGTGGCTCCGGGCAGCCTTCGAACTTGGGCATGACCTGGCCTGGGCCCCGCAATATGAACGTGCCGTGCCTCGGCATTCCTTTTAGGCGGCCCCTACTCCTTTGTCCCTACTCCTGCGGGAGGACCCCCCAGACGGGACCGTAGGGCTACTCTGGCTTTATGACTGCTCCGCATCCTGATCCGGTGGTGCACGCCGGCCCGGTTCCCGCCCTGTCCATCCGCGGGCTCGCCAAGCGTTTCGGCGGAAAAATCGCCGTTGACGGTATCAGCCTCGACGTCCCGGCCGGCTCGTTCTTTGGCATCGTGGGACCCAACGGTGCCGGGAAGACCACTACCCTGTCGATGGCCACCGGCCTGTTGCGGCCGGACTTCGGCACCGCAGTGGTCCATGGCGTGGACGTCTGGACCAGGCCGCTGGAGGCGAAGAAGCTGATGGGCATCCTGCCCGACGGAGTGCGCCTCTTTGACCGGCTCACCGGAGAGCAACTGGTCACCTATGCCGGGCTGCTGCGCGGAATGGAGAAAGACGTGGTGTCCACCCGCGTGGGCGAGCTGTTGTCTGCCCTGGACCTTGGCCAGGACGCGGGCACCCTGGTGGTGGACTACTCGGCAGGCATGACGAAGAAAATTGCCCTTGCTTCGGCCTTGATCCATGCGCCCCGGGTGCTGGTGCTGGACGAGCCTTTCGAATCAGTGGATCCTGTATCGGCCTCAAACATCCGCGCCATCCTGGACCGTTACGTCGCCTCCGGCGGGACGGTGATTGTCTCAAGCCACGTCATGGACCTCGTGCAGCGCATGTGCGACCACGTCGCTGTGGTAGCCGGGGGCCGGCTGCTCGCTGCCGGGACGGTGGACGAGGTCCGGGCCGGCGCCTCCCTGGAAGAGAGGTTTGTCCAGCTCGTTGGCGGCCGCAACCACACGGAAGGCCTGGAATGGTTGCGCACCTTCTAAGGCTGAAGCTGACCCTGCTCCGCAATGGCCTCCGGCGCAGTCCCTGGCAGCTGGTGGGCATGGCCATCGGCGGGCTGTACGCGCTGGGGCTCGTGGGCGCCCTGGTGGTGGCGCTGGTCCTGCTGCGCCGCGCGGACCCGGAGCTGGCCCAGACCGTGGTGGTGCTCGGCGGCTCGGCCGCCCTTGTGGGATGGGCCATCATCCCCCTGGCCGCGTCCGCTGCGGACCTGACCCTGGATCCGGCCCGCTTCACCACGTCCGCCATCCCCATGCGGCAGCTCCTGACCGGCCTGGCATTTGGCGGGCTGATTGGCATTCCCGGCCTCGCCACTGCACTTGTAGCGCTCGCTAGCGTGTGGACGTGGGCCCGCGGACCTTTGCCGGCCGTCGCCGCCCTGGCGGGTGCCGCCGTCGGCGTCCTCAGCTGCATTGTCCTGTCCAAGGTGGTGACCACGGCAACCGCCAGCCTTGCGTCGTCGCGGCGCTTCAAGGACGTCAGCGCCATTGTCTTTATGATCCCGCTCATCATGATGGGCCCGATCGTGGCGGGCGTGAGCAGGGGTGTCTCCGCCTCTACGGGTTTCCTGCCGGAGTTGGCGGCCACGTTGTCCTGGACGCCCCTGGGGGCTGCCTGGTCACTCGGCGGCGACGTTGCCTCCGGGAACCAGGGTTCGGCGGCGGTGAAATTCCTCATCGCCCTGGCAACACTCGCTGGCCTCGCCTGGTGCTGGAAGCTCTTGCTTGAGCGGGCCCTCGTCAATCCGCCCTATGCCGGAAGCGGGAGCCGGAAAGGCGGAAAGCTTGGCTTGCTTGGCCTGCTGCCGGCCACTCCTGCCGGTGCCGTCACGGCGAGGGCGTTGACGTACTGGCTGCGCGATCCCCGTTACTCAGGTTCACTTGTTGTGGTTCCGCTGCTGCCCATCCTGCTCGTCTTCCAAGGCAGCCAAAGCGGTGACTATGCCACCCTGGCGCTGGCAGCGCCTTTGGCCGCATTCTTGCTGGCGTGGTCCATCTCGGCGGATGTCTCCTACGACAACACGGCTTTCGCCCTGCACCTGGCCACCGGTGTGAAGGGAACCGATGACCGGCTCGGCAGGGCGCTCGCCTGCCTCACCTTCGCCCTGCCTGTGGTGCTGATCTTCGCCGTGGGCCAGTGCTTCTTCACGGGCAGCTGGGATGCACTCCCGGCCCAGCTGGGGCTCAGCCTGGGCATCCTGTTCACCGGGCTGGGCTTGTCGTCCGTGGTGTCGGCACGCTACACGGTGGCCGTGCCGTTGCCCGGGGACAGCCCGTTCAAGAAGCCCCCTGGCAATGTGGGCCAGACCCTGGCGGTGCAGTTCGCCGGGATGGGAGTCCTGAGCCTGCTGGTCCTGCCTGAGGTGGGGCTGTTCATCGCGCAGCTTGTCACTGGCAACCCTGTCTTCGGGTGGGCGAACCTGGCCGTCGGACTGATGCTGGGGCTGGCGCTGTTTGGGGCAGGGATCCGGCTGGGCGGCAAGTGGCTTGACGCCCGCGGACCCGAACTGCTGGCCCAGCTGACCGTTAACCGCTGAATCCGCAGAACTCCAGAAAGGTGGCCCCGAGTGGAAGTTGTCATCCTTCCAGGCAGCAAACAGATCGGGAAACTGGCAGCAGACGCCGTCGAAGCGCTGCTGCGCCGAAAGCCCGCCGCGGTTCTGGGGCTTGCCACGGGCTCCTCGCCCCTTCCCGTCTATGACGAGCTGGCGGCACGGCACGAGCGTGACGGACTCGACTTCAGCGCGGCGCATGCGTTTGCGCTGGACGAATACGTTGGCCTGGAGCCCGGGCACCCGGAGTCCTATCGCGAGGTGGTCAGGCGCGAGTTCACCAACCGGGTGAATATCCTCCCGGAGAACGTGCACACTCCGGATGGTGCCGCCCAGGACCTTCCGGCTGCCTGCGAGGCCTATGAGGACCAGATGCGGTCCATGGGGGGAGTGGACCTGCAGCTTCTGGGCGTTGGCACGGACGGCCACATCGGCTTTAACGAGCCGGGCTCGTCGTTCGCGTCCCGGACCCGGATCAAGAGCTTGATCGAGCAGACGCGCCGGGACAACGCCAGGTTCTTCAACAGCCTCGCAGAGGTGCCGCACCACGTGGTGACGCAGGGGCTGGGCACCATCCTTGAGGCTAAGCACGTTATCCTCATCGCCACGGGAGCGCAGAAAGCCCAGGCTGTCCGTGACTTTGTGGAAGGGCCTGTCGCCGCCATCTGCGCGGCCTCGATCCTGCAATTCCACCCGCATGCCACCATCCTGGTGGACGAGGCTGCAGCGTCGTCGCTGAAACTCGCTGATTTCTACCGGCACACTTACGACAACAAACCCGCCTGGCAGGGGCTATAGGCGCAGGGGCTGTGAGAAGCGAAACGGTCCTCCCGCCGTCGGACGCCACCCTCCCGGAACGGCTAAGATGGATGCCATGACTAGCATGACGGACCCTCTCGAAAACGACCCGATGCGCGAGCTTTCCGGGGCTGGAACGTCCACGGCCACTATTGAGCGCGAGGAACTGCGCCAGGAAGTTGAGCCCGGTGACAGGGAACGCTTCTCGCATTACGTGCGCAAAGAAAAGATCATGGAATCCGCGCTGACGGGTGAGCCCGTCATTGCCCTCTGCGGCAAGGTGTGGACGCCGGGCCGGGATCCGCAGAAGTTCCCGGTATGCCCCATGTGCAAAGAGGTTTATGAAGGCCTCCGCCCGGGCAACGACGGCGGCAAGGGTCCCGGAGGGGACTCGGGCAACAACAAGTAGTGACGGAGACGCTCTTTGGCGGCCCCACCCTGCCCCCGGCTTATCCGGAACGTGCAGCCTGGGGAACCGCCCCAAAACTCCGTGCCTGGCAACAGGAAGCCCTGGACCTTTACTTCACCACCGGCCCCCGGGATTTCCTGGCGGTAGCCACCCCCGGGGCAGGAAAGACCACCTTCGCGCTGCGTGTGGCGTCCATGCTCATCGAATCCGGGACGGTCAACCGTGTCACGATTGTTGCACCCACCGACCACCTGAAACGGCAGTGGGCCGACGCCGCTGCCAAAGTAGGCATCGCCATCGACCCCAATTTTAAGAACTCCGATGGCCAGCACGGCCGAGGGTTCATCGGAGTCGCCGTCACTTATGCCCAGGTGGCCAGCAAACCTATGCTGCACCGGGCCAAGACGGAGGCCGCCCGCACCCTGGTGATCCTCGATGAGATCCACCATGGCGGCGAGGCCCTGTCCTGGGGCGATGGGCTGCGCGAGGCGTTCGATCCCGCTGCCCGGCGGCTATCGCTGACGGGTACCCCGTTCCGCTCGGATACGTCGCCCATCCCTTTTGTGGAATACGCGCAGGACCGGGACGGCATCCGCCGCTCCAAAGCGGATTACACCTATGGCTACGGCAACGCCCTGCGGGACCACGTGGTCCGTCCCGTAATGTTCATGGCGTACTCCGGCCAGATGCGCTGGCGCACCAGCGCCGGGGAGGAGATGGCGGCTTCGCTTGGCGAGGCTGCGGTCACGAAGGATATTACTTCCCATGCGTGGCGGACGGCGCTGAATCCGGCCGGAGAATGGATCCCGGCTGTCCTTGCCGGAGCGGACAAACGCCTCAGCGAGGTGCGTCGTACGGTCCCGGACGCCGGCGGCCTGGTCATCGCCACCGACCACGAGGACGCCAGGGCATACGCCGGGCAGCTGAAGCGGATCACCGGCGAGTCGCCCACGGTGATCCTGTCCGACGACGCCAAAGCCTCCAGCAAGATCGAGGAATTCACGGCCAGCGAGAAACGGTGGATGGTCGCCGTCCGGATGGTATCTGAAGGCGTTGACGTTCCCCGGTTGTCAGTGGGGGTGTACGCAACGTCTACCTCCACTCCGCTGTTCTTCGCCCAGGCTGTGGGCCGCTTTGTGCGTGCCCGGAAACGGGGTGAGACGGCATCGGTCTTCCTGCCGTCCGTGCCGCAGCTGATGGCGTTGGCAAACTCGATGGAGGCCGAGCGCGACCACGCACTTGACCGGCCCGAGAAGGAGGACGCCGACGGGCTGTTCAATCCCGAGGATTCCCTGATGGCGGAAGCGAATCGGGAGGACAAAGCGTCGGACAGCCTGACCAAGGGCAAGTTCGAGGCCCTCGATTCGCAGGCCTCGTTTGACCGTGTCCTGTTCGACGGCGGCGAGTTCGGCACCGGGGGAGAAGTGGGCTCGGAGGATGAGCTGGACTTCCTCGGCATCCCGGGGCTACTGGACGCCGAGCAGGTGGGCACGTTGCTCCGGCAGCGCCAGCACGACCAGCTCAACCGGAAGAACCGGCGCTCACCGGCAGCCGAACAGGCGCCGCCCGCTCCGGCGATCCCGGACCACAGGATGCTCATGGACCTGCGCAACGAACTGGCCAAGAACGTGGCGGCCTGGTCAGCGCGGACCGGAACCCCGCACGGTGTGGTGCACACCAAGCTGCGGACGGTGTGCGGCGGACCGCCGGTGGCCCAGGCGAACGAGGAACAGTTGCAGTCAAGGCTGCGGAAGCTCCAGGACTGGTTTATCGGCAGGAAATAGCAGCGGTCAGGAAGTAGCAGTGACGTGAAAATAGCAGTGGCTTGAAAATAGCAGTGGCCCCGGTGTACAGCACCGGGG
>NZ_JBLWIJ010000020.1:0-17614 GCF_051365025.1 Arthrobacter sp. R4 | reverse complement strand
CCCCCCCCCCCACTGCTGTACCTGCCCTGGAATCAGGTGACGTCTACGCCGCCGAGCTCCATTTCGGCCACGGCGTCGTCGAGGTCTTCCGCGATTCCGGCGGTGAGGGAGCGGATGACCGTTACCGAGTAGCCAGCTTGGACCGCATCGAGGGAGGTTGCCATCACGCAGTAGTCCGTGGCGATCCCCACGACCACCACGTCCTCGACATCATGGCTTTGGAGCCAGTCATCAAGCCCGATGGCGTCGTCGGCTGCGGCGTAGCTTTCGGGATCACCGGCGGGGAGGGACCCGGGCTGGCGGTCCCCGGTGGGCACTGCGTCCTCGGGCGCCAGGAGCCCTTCGAATCCCGAGTACGCTGCTGCGAACTGGCCTTTCTGGAAATAGGCCTGGATGTATTCGGTGTCCAGGTCCGGATGGAGTTCTGCCCCCTTGGTCCCCGCAACGCAGTGCGACGGCCAGCTGTCCTTGAAGTCGGGCTCCTCGGAGAAATGGGCACCGGGATCGATGTGCCAGTCCTGCGTGGCGACGATGTGGTCGAACTCAAGGTGATGTGCGTCCACGTAATCGCTGATTGCCGCGGCTACCTCCGCGCCGCCGGCCACAGCCAGTGAACCGCCTTCACAGAAATCGTTCTGGACGTCGACAATGATCAAGGCGCGTGACATCAGTACTCCTCGTAGATGGTGGGAATGGCGGCTTCGCCGCGCTGCAGCCGGTTGACCACGGGTGGAAGTTCGGCCATGGTGTCCGCGTGCCGCTGCCGGGCGCGAAGAACGCCTTCGTGCCCGGTCCAGCCCGGAAGGAGTTCGCCGTTCTTCATGAACTGCTGGAGCAGGGGCCGGTCGTTGCCGTCGTCCTCGGGTCGGTGTCCGATTCCTACTATTTCCTGGGTGGCGATTCCGTGCTCATTGAGCTTCCGCAGGGCGTACTTGCGCCCGCCCATGCTGGTCTTGTTCTTGGCAGCCTTCGCCACCGAGACGAAGTTGCCGTCGTCGTCGGTGCGGCTGACGAGCTTGTAGACCATGCTGGCGGTGGGTGCGCCTGAGCCAGTGACCAGTGACGTGCCCACGCCATACGAGTCGACAGGCGCGGACTGCAGCGCGGCGATGGCGAACTCGTCCAGGTCCGAGGTAACCACGATCTTGGTGTCCTCGTTGCCAAGTTCGTCCAGCAGCTGCCTGACCCACTGTGCCTGTGCGACGAGGTCGCCGGAATCCAGCCGCACCGCACCCAGCCGGGGCCCTGCCAGCTCGACGGCGGCACGGACTGCCGCTTCGACGTCGTACGTATCCACCAGCAGCGAGGTGGCCGGCCCCAGGGAGGCGATTTGCGCCTCGAAGGCCTCCCTTTCGGTGTCATGCAGGAGCGTGAACGAATGCGCGGCGGTGCCCACGGTCTTGATGCCGTAGCGGATCCCGGCTTCGAGGTTGGAGGTGCTGTCGAACCCGGCGATGACGGCGGCGCGTGCGGCGGCCGCGGCGGATTCCTCGTGCGTGCGGCGGGACCCCATTTCGATGCAGGGCCGGTTGCCGGCCGCAGTGATCATGCGGGAGGCTGCAGAGGCGATGGCGCTGTCGTGGTTCAGGACGGAGAGCAGGTAAGTCTCCAGCATGCAGGCTTCGGCGAACGTTGACTCGACGATCAGGATGGGCGAGTTGGGGAAGTAGGCCTCGCCCTCCGGGTAGCCCCAGATGTCCCCGGAGAAGCGGTAGTTCGCCAGGTAGTCGAGCGTGTCCTGGTTGACCACGCCGGTCCGGCCGAGGAAATCCAGTTCCGCCTCGCCGAACCGGAAGTCAGCGAGCCCTTCCAGGAGCCTGCCCGTGCCCGCCACAATCCCGTAGCGGCGGCCGTCCGGCAACCGCCGTGCGAAGGCCTCGAAGACCGACCGGCGGTGCGCGGCGCCGGAATGGAGCGACGCCTGCAGCATGGTCAGTTCGTAGTGGTCTGTGTAAAAGGACGTGCGGGGATGGTCCCAGCCGGCAGAGGTACTCACAAAATTCACTCTAGTCCCCACCGGCTCCCAACGTCTCGCTTCGCTTCGCCGCGGGGCCCTCGCCGGCGTGGGCCCACCCACCGGCTCCCAACGTCTCGCTTCGCTTCGCCGCGGGGCCCTCGCCGGCGTGGGGCCACCCACCGGATCCCCACATCTCGCTTCGCTTCGCCGCGGGGCCCTCGCCGGCGTGGGGCCACCCACCGGATCCCCACATCTCGCTTCGCTTCGCCGCGGGGCCCTCGCCGGCGTGGGCCCACCCGGCGGGGGCCTCCCCATAGAATGGACAGATGACCTTAAGCGTTGCGCTCGGCCCTGATACACAGGAGGGCACCCGGACCGGGACAGAGGCGTCCACCGACTCCCTGACCGCCCCGGACATCCCCTGGAACCTGGTGATCTGGAACGATCCCGTCAACCTGATGAGCTATGTCAGCTATGTTTTCCAGAGCTACTTCGGCTACTCCGAATCCAAGGCGAACAAGCTCATGATGGAGGTCCACAAGAAGGGCCGGTCCATTGTTGCGCACGGCAGCAAGGAACAGGTCGAACGCCATGCTGTGGCCATGCACGGCTTCGGGCTGTGGGCCACGGTGGAGAAGGCATCCGGAGGGCCGGGAGGCAATTCAGGCAAACCGGGCGGATCCGGGCAGGGCAGGGGCAAACGTGGCTAAAGCATTCAAATACGGACTCAAAGGCATCACCGGATTCCTCGAACCTGCCGAACGGGAACTGCTCCGCAGCCTGATCGATGACGTCATCTCGATGCTTCAGCCGGAGGAGCGGGCCAACCAGGATCCGCTGACCGCGATGATCGGGCTGGACATGGACGTCCAGGAACCCACCGACCGCGCGGTCCGGCGGTTGCTTCCCAACGTGATGAAAAACGACGACGGCGCGTCCCTGGAATTCCGACAGCTCACCGAGCGTTCACTGCGGGAAACCAAGATCGGTGCCCTCCGGGCCGCCGCCCTTGACCTGGACAAAGACGAAATTCTCCTGACCCCTGAGGGCGCCCGACACTGGTCGATGGCCCTGAACGACGTCCGCCTGGTGCTGGCGGAACGGCTGGACATCCGGGATGAGGAGGACGCCGAGCACGTCCACCTCATGCAGGACTGGTCCCAGGCGGAGGACGTGGAGAGCTACCTTGCCCTCGTGTATAACTTCGCCACATGGCTGCAGGAGTCGCTGGTCCAGGCGATGCTCCAGTCCCTGGACACGCGGGCCTGAATGCTGTCCTGTCCGGGCTCTCCTTTCCGATGTGCGTCAGCCTCCTGCTTCGGGGATATATCCTGCAGTGTGACAAATTAGACATGAGTCGGCCGACACAATGTGATGGCCGCACCCACAGGGAAGACCTATCCTCGAATAATCATGACAACAGCCTCGAGCACGGATTCGACAGCAGCTGCGGCGGAGTCCCCAGCCAGCAGCATTCCCGGCGGCCACCTGGGATCCCGGCCCATCGGCGTCTTTGATTCCGGCGTCGGCGGACTGACCGTGGCGCGGTCCATCATCGACCAACTGCCCAACGAATCGATCCTTTACGTTGGCGACACCGCCCATGGGCCGTACGGGCCGTTGCCCATCGCCGAAGTCCGGGCAAACGCCCTGGGCGTGATGGACGAACTGGTGGACTCGGGCGTCAAGCTGCTCACCATTGCCTGCAATTCGGCGTCGGCCGCTGTCCTGCGCGACGCCCGCGAACGGTACACCGCCAAATACGGGATTCCCGTTATTGAGGTGATCCAGCCCGCTGTGCGGCGGGCCGTGGCTGCCACCCGGAGCGGACGCGTGGGCGTCATCGGAACGTCCGCCACCGTTGGGTCCCGAGCCTATGAGGACACCTTTGCCGCCGCGCCGGACCTCGAGATCACGTCAGTTGCGTGCCCTGAGTTCGTCAGCTATGTCGAAGCAGGCATTACCACCGGCCCTGCGCTGCTCGCCATCGCCGAGGAATACCTGGCACCGCTGAAGGCCGCCGGCGTGGACACCGTTGTCCTGGGCTGCACCCACTACCCGCTGCTGACCGGGGTCATTTCCTACGTCATGGGCGAGGACGTCACGCTGGTCTCGAGCGCGGAGGAGACGGCCAAGGATGTCTACCGCGCGCTGGCAACCCACGACCTCCAGCGCACCACGGCAACGCCGCCCGAACACCACTTCATCGCCACGGGCGATGCCGGACAGTTCGAAGCGCTCGCGCGCCGCTTCCTGGGGCCGGAGGTCCTCTCAGTGCGGCACGTGGACCATGTTTCCGCCCAGTACCCCACAGGCAGCCTGGCCCGGATCACCCCTGAGATGATTGCCGCTGCGCAGAGCGGAGCCGGAAGCATCAGGCCCCAGCGGCGGTTGTCGAACTTCGTGGGCAATGCCGGCCGGGCCGGGGGTCCTGCCCAGTGAAGCTCACCATCGTTGGCTGCACGGGTTCCTTCCCGGGACCCGGCTCGCCGGCGTCCTGCTACCTGCTTACCGCCAACGACGGCGAACGGACCTGGAAGATCGTGATGGACCTGGGCAGCGGAGCCTTGGGCGCCATCCAGCGCTACACCGATCTCGAGGACATCGATGCGATTTTCCTGACCCACCTGCACCCGGACCACTGCATGGACCTGTGCGGCTTGCACGTGGCGGTCCGCTGGAAGCCGGGCGGCTGGGGACGCGGCCGGATTCCTGTGTGGGGTCCGGCGGCAACGGCCGACCGCATGGCAACTGCGTATGGCCTGGAGCTGGACCCCGGTATGCACGAGGAATTCGACTTCACCAACTGGACCGAACGCGAGTCCGTAACCCTTGGCCCCTTCACCATCACTCCGTTCGCCGTGAACCACCCGGTGGAAGAGGCTTACGCCCTCCGGGTGGAGGTCACAGAGCCGGATAAGGAAGGCAACCTGGTCAGCCGGGTGCTGACGTACTCCGGGGATACCGATTCCTGCGCCGGCCTGGAGGAAGCCGCCAAGGACGCTGACCTCTTCCTTTGCGAGGCAGCCTTCGAAGAGGGCCGCGACGACGGCATCAAGGACGTGCACCTGACCGGCAAGCGCGCGGGCGAGGCGGCGGCGGTTGCCGGCGCGCGCCGGCTCCTGCTCACGCACATCCCCGTCTGGACCTCACCTACTACCGTCATGGCCGAGGCCCGCCCGGTCTTTGGCGGCGACGTCGCGGTCGCGGTGGCCGGAGTGCACTACACGATCTAGGAATACGTGGCCGTTGGGTAAGTACTGGTACCGGGCCTGGGGTGGAGCGCGGAAGGGGTGCCCGTGGCCGGGCTGCCCGCGGCTAGTCGATAAGCTAAAGGTATGACTTCAGAAGCAACCGCAGTGCCCGTGGTACCCGTAGTGCGCGCCGATGGCCGTACGCCCGACCAGCTCCGCCCCATCAGCATCACGCGCGGGTGGTCCAAGCAGGCAGAGGGTTCGGCCCTGATCGAGTTCGGCAACACGCGGGTCCTGTGCACGGCTTCGTTGACGGCCGGGGTTCCGCGCTGGCTCAAGGGCGAGGGCAGGGGCTGGGTCACCGCCGAATACGCCATGCTGCCCCGCGCCACGAACACCCGTTCGGACCGCGAGTCGGTCAAAGGCAAGATCGGCGGGCGGACGCACGAGATCTCCCGGCTGATCGGCCGGTCATTGCGCTCCATCATCGACACCAAAGCTTTGGGCGAAAACACGATTGTGCTGGACTGCGACGTCCTGCAGGCCGACGGCGGAACCCGGACCGCGGCCATCACGGGAGCCTACGTGGCCCTGGCCGACGCCATCCGCTTCGCCCGCGACAACAAGCTGATCGCCAAGAACGCCCAGCCCCTGATCGACACCATCGCCGCAGTCTCGGTGGGCATTATCGACGGCGTCCCCATGCTTGACCTGCCCTACGTCGAGGATGTCCGGGCCGAGACTGACATGAATGTTGTGGTCACCGGGTCAGGGAAGTTCGTGGAAGTCCAGGGCACCGCGGAAGGGGCCCCTTTCGACCGTGACGAGCTGAACCAGCTGCTCGATCTTGCCCTCCTGGGCACTACCCAGTTGGCGGCGATCCAGCGCGAAACCCTCGCGGATGCCCTGTGAACCCGGCAGCACCAGGCGGCGGCCTTCCGGACAGCGCCGGATTGGACAGCGCTGGATTGGACAGCGCCGGATTGGACGGCACCGTGCCCCGGCTCGTCCTCGCCACCCACAACGCGGGCAAGCTCCGCGAGCTGCGTGAGCTCCTGCGCGGCCAGGTTCCAGGGCTCGACGTCGACACCCAGGTAGTGGACGCCGCGATGGCCGGTGCGCCGGACGTCGTCGAAACAGGCGTGACGTTTGCCGAGAATTCGCTGCTCAAGGCCCGTGCCGTGGCCGAGGCAACCGGCCTGGTGGCGATCGCCGACGATTCAGGGCTGGCCGTGGACGTCCTTGGCGGGGCCCCTGGCATCTTTTCTGCACGCTGGGCCGGCCGGCACGGTGATGACGCCGCCAACCTGCGGCTCTTGCTGGACCAGCTCTCCGACGTCCCGGACGGGCACAGGGGTGCGGCCTTCGTCTGCGCCGCGGCGCTCGCCGTGCCTGCGCCGGGCGGCACGGCCCACGAAACGGTGGAATACGGGCAGCTTGAGGGGATCCTGCTGCGCGAGCCCCGGGGTGTGGGCGGTTTTGGCTACGACTCCGTCCTGCAGCCGCTCGGCGAGGACCGCAGCTGCGCGGAACTGTCCCCGGAGGAGAAGAACGCGATCAGCCACCGGGGCAAGGCCTTCCGGGCCCTGCTGCCCGCCATCGTTGAGGCGCTCGCCCGGACGTAGCGCGGTCTCTGATGACACCGGATCGAAGAGACAAAGGAAGGGAGCCCTGCATAAGCAGCGCTCCCTTCTTTTGTGCAGGCGTTGTGCCTGCGGTGCTCTTCAGGACCTAGTCCAGGTTGGTCTTGCGCTCTTCAGCGGGGGCGTGCTCTTCGATGAATTCGTCCACCGCATCCGTTCCGAAGACGGCTGCCTGGCGCTTGGCAGAGATGCCGCGGAGTACTTCGATGCCGATCGGGATCACGGAGACCAGCACGATCGCGATGAAGATGATGTCCAGGTTGTCCCTGACCCACGGGACCCTGTCGCCCAGCAGGTAGCCCAGGAGGGTGACGCCGCTGCCCCAGAGAACAGCGCCGATCACGTTGAAGAGGAAGAATTTCTTCTTGTCCATCTGGGCCACGCCCACGATGACCGGAACGAAGGTCCGGATGATTGGAACGAAGCGCGCCAGGATGAGCGCCTTGCCGCCGTGCTTTTCGAAGAATGCGTGGGCGTTCTCCACGTTTTCACGCTTGAAAAGGCGGGAATTTGGTTTGTTGAAGATGGCAGGACCGGCCTTGGAACCGATCAGGTAGCCGGTCTGGTTGCCGATGATGGCTGAGACGGTGATCAGCAGTGCCAGCAGCCAGACATTGAACTTGATGGTGTCGGTGGCCACCAGCAGGCCGGCCGTGAACAGCATCGAATCGCCGGGCAGGAAGAAGCCCACCAGCAGGCCTGTCTCGGCGAAGACGATGCCGCAGACGAGCAGCACCACCCAGGGAGCCAGTGCAGGGTCGGCCAGGAAGACTTGGGGGTTCAGCCAGTCGGGCAGGAATGATGCCAGCTGCGGCTGGACCGGTCCTGCACCTCCCAGCATGGGCACGGCGAGGTCGCTGATCGCAAGAAAGTTCACCTACTCAGGGTACTTGACCTAGCCAGTGGCGGTGGCGCGCGGATGCCACCCGTCACTCAGTGGACCAAGTACGGGAATCCGCCGGTCATCCTCGCCGCCACCCGCCGTCGTGCAGGTGATATCCGCGACAGCGCCGCCGTGGTGCCGCCGGAAGGGCCATGCGCGGCGGTAAAGTGTGGGCCGTGGGTTTGGACTTTACGGCGATCGACTTCGAAACGGCCAACGGCTTCCGGGGTTCACCGTGCGCGGTGGGCTTGACGAAGGTCCGGGGTGGAAAGGTCGTAGCCGAGGCGTCCTGGCTTATGCGGCCCCCGGCGAACCACGACCACTTTGACTACCACAACGTCCGGATCCACGGCATCCGGGCCGAGGACGTTGCCGGGCTGCCCCGGTTTGGTGAGCTGTTTCCGGAAATCGGTGCCTTCATCGGCGACGACATCCTTGCGGCGCACAATGCGGCCTTCGACCTCGGCGTCATCAGGTCAGGCCTGGAGGTGTCGGGCCTTCCCGGGCCCGCCTACGATTACGTCTGCACCGTGATGCTGTCCCGCCGCTGTTACTCGCTGGTCTCCAACTCCCTGCCGTTCGCCGCCGAGGAGGCCGGCGTCCCGCTGGTCAACCACCACGACGCCGGGGAGGACGCGCGGGCATGCGCCGGCATCCTGATCGACATCGCGGCACGAAACGGGGCCAACAGCATCGCCGAGCTGTACCTGTCACTTGGCCTTGCCGTGCCTCACCAGCAGGCCTTCGATCCATCCCGGGACGCCCTGTCCAAGCAAAGCCTCGCTGCAATCGACGTTGCCGGCACCGGCGGCAGTGGCGCCGCCCGTCCACTGCCGTTCCGGTCGGGCTGGCCTGAGGAGGGTGCCAACCCGCTGCCCAATGCCGACGCCGAACCCGGCCATCCGCTGTTCGGCCAGACTGTCGTCTTCACCGGAGAGCTTTCCATGGCCAGGCCCGAAGCCAAGGTCCGCTCGGCAGAACTGGGCGCCCGGCCCGAAAGCAGGGTGACGGCACGGACCACCGTGCTCGTGGTGGGAGACGGGTTTGTGGCCTCGGACCTGCGCTCGGGGAGGCTGACCGGCAAAGCCCGGCGGGTCCTGGAACTGCACGAACGTGGCCAGATGATCGAAGTGCTCTCCGAAGGCGAGTTCCTCCAGATGGTGGGCGGCTACACCACTGCCGGCGTTGCTGCGGGAGCCCACCCGGCCTGATCCCTGGCGCAATTCATCTGGCGCAACAAACCTTCCACGCCGCCCGGTGTACTCCTAGCCTTGCAGCATGATCAAATCCACGGGCGTTCAGACTACCCCTCCGACCACGCGGACGGGGATCGACTGGCGTGTGGTGTTTGCCTTCCCCAACCCGGTCAACGAATACGCTGCCCGGATCACGGCCGGGCTTGTAGTGCTGCTGGCCGGCATCACGCTGTTGACCGGTTCCGGGTGGGGACTGCTGTTGATCGCCGCCGGGTTTTGGCTCCGGGTGCTGTTCGGCCCCAGGATCTCCCCGCTGGCCCTGCTTTCGGTGAAAGTCCTGGCACCGCGGCTGGGGCGGCCTAAGCTCGTCCCGGGACCTCCCAAGCGCTTCGCCCAAGGTCTGGGCACCGTGGTCTCCACCACCGCCCTGATCCTTTTTGCCGTTGGGGCAGCCCCGGCAGCCTGGATCGTGCTGGCTGTGCTGATCCTGGCAGCCTCGCTGGAAGCCTTTGCAGGCTTTTGCCTGGGCTGTGTCATCTTCGGGCTGCTGCAGCGCCGTGGCCTCATTCCCGAGGAAGTCTGCGAAGCCTGCAACAACATCTCCCTTAGGCGGTTGTGACGCCCACCAGCAGGTCCGCCATGCCGCGGATGACGTGCGGAGCCTCTAACCGCTCTAGCCAGGCAGCCGGGAGGCACGCCTCGCCGTAGTAGGCGCCGAGGATGTTGCCGGCGATGGAACCGGTGGAGTCGCTGTCCCCGCTATGGTTGACGGCCAGTCCGACGGCGGCACGGAAGTGGTCTTCCGGTGCGCTTGGGGCGGTTTCGTCAGGGGCGGTGGCCAGGACCGAGTAAAGCCCGACGGCGAACGCCTCCTCCGCGACCCAACCCTCGCCGAGCTGCTGCACCAGTTCCTCCGGCTCTGCACGCCCAGTTTCGGCCAGACGGACGGCAGCCTCCAGCCGCACCGGCAATTCCGGTGCGACGTCGGCGATGGCCCGCACATCAACCAGGACAGCCGCCGCAGCCGACTGCAGGCTTTCACCGGACACCAGGCGGTGGATCAACAGGCTGAACGCTCCCGCACTCTGGCGCGCGGACGGGTGGCCGTGCGTCAGGGCCGCGGCGTCGGCACTGAGCTTGTAGACGGCGTCGGGCGTGATGTGGGGTATCAGCCCGAACGGTGCGGACCGCATGACCGTCCCGCAGCCCTTGGAGTCGGGGTTGACCGGACGGAAGGACGTGCCCATCTCGCCGGTGGCGAGTCCGCTGATGCAGGCCGAGCCTGGGGCGCGGCGGTGCCGGAGCACCTCCTGAGCGTCGATCCAGCGTGGCTGGGGAACCGGGGCGGAGGACGGTGCCGCCTCACCTTGGCTGGCCAGCCAGCGAAGGTATGCCAGCCACAGGCAGGCGTTGACGTCGGCGCCCACGCCGGAGTTGGCCCATTCGAGGGCCTCGACGAGGCCGTCCACGGTGTAAAGGGTCATTTGGGTGTCGTCTGAAAAGTGGCTGCCGCCGTCGACCGCTGAAAAATCCGTCAGTCCTTCCGGACCGAACCGGCGGCGGATGTCCGCGATGGAGTCGAACTCGACGGCGTAACCCAGCGAGTCGCCCAGCGCCCCGCCCAGCAGGCAACCATGGACGCGGGACTCCAACGAGGGCACGGCAAGGGCGCCAGGTTCATAGCTCATGCCAGTAAATTTACCGTGGCGAAGGCCGTCGCCTGCACCGGACGCTAAGCTCGGTTCCAGCCAACGCCCAGACTCCGGTGGCACAATGCAGGGGCTGCCTGGTGCATTACAGCCCACCGCAGTTCCCGGCCGCTGTGCCTGACCCCTACGAAAAGGACCGTCCAAACATGACCACGCCTGTGCCCGTTCACCACGCCCACAACGCCGAGCCGTACGGCAGCGGCGCTGTCGCCGTCCGTTACGGGCTGGTGGCCAGACTGTCAGCCGAAGCATTCGGCAGCTTGTTCCTGGTGGTGGCGGGCCTCGGTGTGCCGCTCTTCACCATTCCGCAGTCCAGCCCGCTGCCTGCCGCCCTCGCCGCTGGCCTCGCTGTCACTGCGGTAATGCTGGCGTTCGGCTATGTGTCGGGCGGACACTTCAACCCCGCCGTGACCGTCGGCCATGCCGTAGCCGGGCGGATCCGCCTGGCAGACGCCGCCGCGTACATCGGGGCGCAGCTGGCAGGTGCCCTGCTCGGCGCCCTGGCGCTCTTCGCGATCCTGCGCACGCTTCCCAGCATCCAGGACAGCCGGACGGCGTTCGACACCGTCACGGCGGGTTTTGGTGAGCATTCCATTATCCAGGCGCCCATGGCCGCTGTCCTGCTGCTGGAAGTGCTGGGCGCCGCCATCCTGGTTGCCGTGTTCCTTGGCACCACCGCCCGGAACGGCCTGAACAAAGCCGCTGCACCCGTCGCAGTGGGCCTCGCCTTCGCAGTGCTGCTGCAGCTGGGCCAGTCCGTGGGCAACGCACCCTTCAACCCCGCCCGCGCCACGGCGTCTGCCGTTTTCAGCTCGTCCTGGTCGCTGGAGCAGCTCTGGGTCTTCTGGGTGGCGCCGCTGGTGGGCGCAGCCATCGCAGGGCTGGTTTTCCGCGGCTTCGCGGCTTCGACTCCTGCCGCCGGCGGAACGTCCGTTGCAGTTTCCGCGGACGCTGCGGACGCGGACCTGGAAGAATCCGATGAGCTCGAAGAAGCGGAAAACCTGGACGGGCCGGAAGGCTCGGTTGCGTCCGAGCCCGCGGCGGTCCCGGCGACCAAAAGCAACGAGGCCCAGGAGTTCTTTGACGGAAAACGCGGTTAGGCCTCCGGGCCAAGGGTCCCCGCATGCACTGCGCAGGGGCCCTTGCAGCGGGATTGGCTCAAACTGTCAGTGGCAGCCGATAGCGTAGGAATATGCGGTTATTGCACACATCGGACTGGCATCTGGGCCGGTCGTTCCACGGCGTCGGGATGCTCGACGCCCAGCGGTCCTTCATCGACCAGTTGGTCAAGGCTGTTTCGGAAAACGCTGTTGACGTTGTCCTGATCGCCGGCGACGTATACGATCGCGCCCTGCCGGGAGTGGATGTGGTGGGCCTGCTGGACGACGCCCTGGTAAGGCTCGCCGGAGCCGGCGCCCAAGTGGTCCTGACCAGCGGCAACCACGACTCCGCCATCAGGCTGGGGTTTGCCTCCCGGCTCCTGGAACGGGGCGGGGTGCATCTTCGCACGCGGCTGGCCGAACTGGACCAGCCCCTGCTGCTGCCGTTGGATGCACCGCCCATGAAAGACGGCGAAGCCGGCGCCACACTGGCCATCTACGGCATTCCGTGGCTGGAACCGCGGCTCGTGGCCGAGCCTCTGGGCGTGGAGACGGCCAGCCACTTCGAGGTCACCCGGGCAGCTACGGACCTCATCCGCGCGGACCTCCGGCGCCGCGCCGGGCAGGGCACTGTCTATTCCGTCGTGCTGGCACACACCTTCGCAAGCGGCGGCATCAGCTCGGACAGCGAACGGGACCTCAGCATCGGCGGAGTCGGGGCCGTCCCCCTGGACCTGTTCGACGGCTTCAGCTACACGGCCCTGGGCCACCTTCACGGCCGTCAGACGCTCTCTGCCCAGGTCAGGTACTCCGGATCCCCGTTGGCCTATTCCTTCTCGGAAGCCAGGCACCAAAAAGGCGGCTGGCTTATCGACGTCGGCCCGGCCGGAGTCGCCAGCGTGACCGAAGTGGCCTGGGAGGCCCCCCGGAAACTGGCGGTACTCCGCGGCGGGATCGCGGAACTGCTGGAATCCAGTGACCACACCTGGGCAGAAGATGCCTACTGCCAGATCACCCTGACGGACGCCCAGCGGCCCGCCCAGGCCATGGAACGCCTGCGATCACGTTTCCCGGACACGCTGGTGCTGGGATTTGACCCGCAGGGCGCGGCCACGAAGCCCGCGTCGACCTACAGCAGCAGGCTGGCCGAGGCAGAGGACGACCTCTCCGTCTGCTGCGGATTCCTGGACCATGTCCGTGGCCGTGAACCCGACGACGCCGAGCGGAGGGCCCTGGCAGCTGCCTTGGACAACGTGCGGCTCCAGGAGGCGTCGCTGTGAGGATCCATCGGCTCAGGATCTCCGCTTTCGGACCGTTTGCCGGCACCGAGGAAATCGATTTCGACAGGCTGAGCGCCCATGGGCTGTTCCTCTTGAACGGACCCACCGGCGCAGGCAAGACCAGCGTCCTGGATGCCATCTGCTTCGCGCTCTACGGCTCTGTACCCGGCGCGCGGCAGGACGGCAAACGCCTTCGCAGCGACCACGCGGACCCGGCCACCGAACCCGCCGTCAGCTGCGAGTTCTCAGCCCAGGGGCGGCATTTCGAAGTCACCCGCTCGCCGTCGTGGGACAAGCCCAGCACCCGGGGGAAGAATGGGTTCACTACCCAGCAGGCCAAAACCCTGCTCCGCGAACGGGTGAACGGGGAATGGACGGAAAAATCCGGTCGCAACGATGAAGCGGGCGCCGAAATCACCGGCCTTTTGGGGATGGACCGGGAACAGTTCACGCGCGTGGTCATGCTGCCACAGGGAGACTTCGCCGCATTCCTCCGCTCAAAGGCGGCGGACCGGCTGGACCTCCTGCAGAAACTTTTTGGCACACAGCGTTTCGAGGCAGTGGAACAGGAGCTCTCCCTCCTTGCCCAGGAAGCGCGCAACGATGTTTCGCGTCTCAACGGACAACTTGAGCTGCTCGCGGCCAGGGCAGAAGCCGAGGTATCCGCTGTTGGCATTGATGAATCCGACGCGCCGCCGGCAGCAGACCCGGCGGCCCGGATTGAGTGGCTGCAGGCAGCCCTCGCCGTCCGCGCCGCTGGCCTGGCCGGCGAGGCCGAGGCAGCCGCTTCGCTGAGCAGGGAGCACCGGCAGGCCCTGGACACCGCGGTGGCCCGGACCGGGCGCCGCAGCCGGCTGGAGTCCGCAACAGCGCGGAAGGCCGCCGCGGAGGAAGCAGCTCCGCTGCTGGCGGCGCACGCCACCCGGCTTTCCCGGCACCGCCAGGCGGAAGTCCTGACCGGTCAGCTGCAGGCAGTGGAGAAGGCAGAAGCCCAACTCCGCAGTGCCGCTGCCGCACGCGAGGCGGCCCTCACCCTGCTGCGAATGGCAGTGGAGGAGGACCCGGAGCTTGGGAGGCTTGATCCGGACGCCCCTGATGTTGAACGGGAACTGGACAGGCTGCGCTCCCTGCTGGCCGTTGTGGAAGCACGGCTGCCGGACGAAGAGCGGCTTCGTGCCCTCACGGCCAGGCGGACAGCGCTCGGCCGCACAAAGGAAGAACTGCAGGCCGCCGGGGTTGAACTTGATGGCGGGCTCAAAACCCTGCGGGCGGAGTATGCGGACGTGTCCGCGGGCCTGGAGCCACTCGCCGAGCTGGCAGCAGCCGCCGTCATGCACACCAAGGAAGCCGCCGCGGCCGACGAACTGCTGGACGTCGTCCGCCGCCACCATTCGGCGGTTGCGGCGCAACTGTTGGCGTCAGAGCACTACGAGGCATGCCGTGAGGATCAGCTGCAGAAAAAGCGCCGCTGGCTTGACCTTCGCGAAGAGCGCCTGGCCAATGCGGCAGCTGAACTGGCGGCCCAGCTGGCCGACGCCCTTCCGTGCCCCGTGTGCGGCAGCCCGGATCACCCATCCCCGGCAAAGGCCGCCCAGTCAGCCCTCCAGCTGGGCCAGGCCGAAGAAGAGGCCCGGGAGGTGTTCGAGGCGGCCGAGGCCCGGCTCTCAACGCTGGGCACGGAGCTGGCAGGAGCCAAGCAGTTGGTGGCCGTCCTTGCTAGCCAGGGTGGCGACACACCCGAAGCAGAAGCCCGGAAAGCGGCCGACGAGGCCCGGCAGGCCGCTGAACGCTCAGGTCAGGCGGCTGCCAAACTGGAAGGGATGCGGCTGCGGCTCACGGAAATCGAAACGCGCATCGCAGAAGCAGAGACCGCCAGGGCCGCTGCCGGCGAGGAGCTTGCGCAGGTGCAGTCCACACTGGCTGAGGTCCTGGAACAGGCAACTGCCCTCCACGAGTCACTGTCTGGCCTCCGATCCGGCCACCGCGACCTCACGCACCGGCTGCGCGCGCTGCAGGAAGCGTCCCGAACGCTTGAAAAGACGGTGCAGGCGCAGGCCCAGCTGGACCAGGCCGAGGTTCGGGCCGCCGACGCCAGGCAACAGTTGGAGTTGGCCCTGCCCGAGGCAGGCTTCAACACAGCCGGGGATGCCCGGGCGGAACTGCTTGACAGCGCCGAGGCTGCCTCCCTGCAGGCAGAGATCCGTGCCGGCCACGATGAACAGGCCAGGGTTGCGGAGCTCTTCGCCTCCGAAGAAGTGATGCTGGCCCTTGAGGAACTGGAGTTGGAGCTGTTCCCGGACGAGGCACAGCTCGGGGATTTGCAGTCAGCTGCTGCACAGGCTGAAGAGGAGGCACGCGCGGCCGGCCTTTCGGCGGCAATGGCGAAGCGCTGCGTGGAATCCCTGAATGGCATCATGGCGGAATACCAGGACCTCGCCGGCTCCGGAAACGCTCCGCGGGAGCGCGCACGGATGCTGACAGCCTTGGCGGACGCCGCCGGCGGACGCGGTGAGAACACCTACCGCATGAGCCTGAACAGCTACGTCCTAGCGGCGAGGCTGGAACAGGTGGCCCTGGCAGCATCTGAGCGACTGGTTGCCATGAGCGACGGCCGTTACCTGCTCCAGCACACCGATGCCAAAGCGGCACGCGGGGCCAAATCGGGGCTGGGACTGGAGGTGGTGGACCAGTGGACCGGGCACCGCCGTGACACGTCGACGCTCTCCGGCGGTGAATCATTTATGGCATCCCTGTCGTTGGCCCTTGGCCTGGCCGATGTGGTCCAGCATGAGTCCGGCGGAATCCAGATCGAAACCTTGTTCGTGGACGAGGGCTTCGGCAGCCTGGACGAGCAATCGCTGGAACAGGTCATGGACGCCCTCGAAGGGCTGCGGGACGGCGGTCGGGTGGTGGGGCTCGTGAGCCATGTGGGCGAAATGAAGCAACGCATCGGAGTGCAGCTCCAGGTGGTCAAAGGCCGCAACGGGTCCGCACTGCACATCTCAGATACGGTTTCGCCGCTTTCCTGACACCGGATCGCCGAAACCCCAGGTGCCGGCAACCGCTATAATCGGACAGTTACCGGGTTGCGCGCATCGGGAGGAGGGACGATGCGCATGACTGAACGAGCCCGGAACCTTGAATCCTTCAACCTTCCCATCAACTCCCTCCCTGCAGCACGGTTCCAAGACCGGCAGTCCTCCAACTGACGCTCCCCAGCCGATAGCCAAGGGGCGCTTCGCGCAGCTTCCGCAGTTGGCCGGACGTACCTTTATTCCCCTGGGACTCTTCGCCCGGCTGCCCTTGGCCATGCTCACAGTAGGGACCCTGACCCTGGTGACTTCGATCACCGGCTCGTACGCTGTGGGCGGCACTGCGGCAGGTGCGGTCGGTATCGGTTCCGCGCTCGGCGCGCCGGTACTCGGGGCGATGGCAGACCGCCGGGGTCAGCGTCCTGTCCTGCTGATCGCAGCCGCCCTCAACGCCCTCGCCGTACTCGCGCTGATTGCCGCAGCCTACGCCACGGTCCTGGCCGGGGCCTTCCCCGCAGCCCTGCTCGCGGCCGCGTTTGCCGCCGGGGCCAGCTGCCCGCAGGTCGGCCCGCTGGCACGGGTCCGCTGGATGGCGTTGACGTCCCAAAACTCCCCAAACAGCCCGGCTGACAGCAAGGCGTCGAACAGGCAGGACCTGGACACAGCCCTGTCCTATGAGAGCACCGCGGACGAACTCACGTTTGTGCTGGGTCCTGCCTTGGTGGGAATCCTGGCCAGCTTGGTCGCGCCCTGGCTTCCCCTTGCCCTTGCTGCTGCCCTGACCATCACCCTGGTCCCTGCGTTTGCCATCCACCGGACCCACCGGGCTGTTCCTGTCCACCGCACGGTACCCCGGGGACCCTTAAGCCCCGGCAGTGAGGGCACGAACGCAGCTGCGCCGAAAGCCACCCCACGCACCATCCCGTGGGCGGTGGCCCTCCCTGTTCTGGCCATGGTCTGCATGGGCACCTTCTTCGGGTCCACGCAGACAGCACTGAGTTCGTTTGCAGCGGGCTTTGCCACCTCCGAAATCGCCGGATTGCTGTATGCCGTGATGGGCGTGAGCTCCGCCGTCGCCGCATTGTCCGTAGCGTACTGGCCGCAACGCCTCACCCTCTCGGCACGGTGGCTGCTCGGCGCCGTAATGATGGCGGCCCTGGCGTTCCTGCTCTTCGTTCCGTCGTCGGTTGCGGGTATGGTGCTGGTGCTGCTGGTTCTGGGAATCCCGGTTGGCCCGGTGATGGTGACGGTCTTCGCCATCGGCGGCCTCATCTCTCCCGCAGGACGGCTGGGAACGGTCATGACGGCGCTGGCCAGCGGCATTGTGGCAGGCACAGCCGTCGGGTCCGCGGTTGCGGGCCAGCTGGCACAGGCCCATGGCTATTCAGTGGCGTTCCTCGTACCCGTCGCAGCGTCGGTTGCCCTTATCCTGCTTGGTGCTGCGTCCGCCGTCGTGCTTCGACGGAAGCGGCCCTAAGCCGCCGCGCCGCAGCAGCGCCCGTCAGGCCAGCTGGCGTTCAATCCTGGCAGCGCTTTCGGCCAAGGCAACACCCATAGTGGCGGGGTCGTGCGAGGACCGGATATAGACGACGGCGAGGGCGGCCGGCCGCCCCCCGGGCA
>NZ_JBLWIJ010000019.1:0-60035 GCF_051365025.1 Arthrobacter sp. R4 | reverse complement strand
CCCCCCCCCCCCCGGGCACCCGGACCGGGGCAGCCAGGGATGACACTCCCGCAATGACCTCGTCATGGCTGGCTGAGTACCCTGCGCGGCGGGCATCAGCAGCCTCGGGCCGGTAGGGTATCCCCGGCGCCAGCTGGGCCCACTCGGCCTCTGTCAGTGCTGACTGGATGGCGATGCCCGGTGCCCCCGCGCTGATGGGATGCCGGGTGCCAGGGTGCTGGGCGACTGTCGCCCCTGAATGGCGCGGTTCCACGGTCACCAGGGTGATGCAGTCGAGGTGGTCCCAGACGGCCACGAAAGCCGTCATGTCCAGGGTGTTGGCCAAGTGGGTGAGTTCGGGGAGGGCGGCAGTCTGGAGATTTCGTGAGACGCCCCGAGCCAGGACGGCCAGGCCGGGGCCGGGCTGCACGCGGCCGGCGTCGTCGCGCACCAGCAGCGAGTGGTCCTCCAGCGTCCGCAGGATCCGGTAGGCGACGGACCGGTGGACGCCCATGGCGTCGGCTAGCTCGGCGATGGTCATCGGGCTCTGGGCAGCGGCCAGGATCTCAAGTGCGCGGATGCCGCGGGAAAGTGTCTGCGACGGCGACGCCTGCGCTGCTCCGGCGGGGGCGGCGGCTGTGGGATTCATGGTGTCCATCCTAGGCGGCTCCGGGCGGGGGATCGGCCCACTCTTGTGCTGACGCCTTCATCCGAGTAGCGTCCTATATACGAATTAGTAGTTCAAATATAGAACTCGCATGTGAAAGCGTCCACCATGTGGCGCTCGCGGGTCCTGCGTTGAGGATCAGTGATGATTTCCGATTCACGGAACACGGCCGATCCGTCAGCCGCCGGCCGGACCTCGGCCCCGCGGTCGCACCACTTCCGCGGCAGTCTGGGCAGATATGCCACGGGGGTCGCCATTGTGACCTTCGACGGCGCAACCAGGCGCCACGGCATCACGGTTAACTCCTTCACGTCCGTGTCCATGGAGCCACCCTTGGTGCTCGTCAGCATCGCCCGGAGCGCCAGGGCCCACGACGAATTGTCCGGCCGGGCGTTCACGGTCAATATCCTTGGTGCCGAGCAACGCCAACTGGCCTTGCACTTCGCCGGGCGGCCGGGGCCGGAGCCGTTGTGGGTTGAGGGCGGGTCGGCGCCGCGGCTCTCAGGTGTCCTGGCCTGGTTCGAGTGCAGGCCCTGGGCCGCCTACCCCGGGGGAGACCACACGCTCTACGTGGGCGAGGTGGCCGATTTCAACTACCGCAGCGGTGACGCGCTGGCCTTTGCCAACAGCAGCTTCACCACCATTCCGGAGAGCCAGTTGGGAATGGAGAACCTCCTCTGACCCCTTGCTCCCGCCACAGGACCAGCACTTGGCAGTTCAACGACGAACGGAGAAAACACGATGGGCATCCGCACCGGCCAGCAATATTTGGACAAGCTCAATTCCATGACGCCGCAAGTAATGATCGACGGCGAGATGGTCGCCGGGAACATCGCAGAGCATCCGTCTTTCGCCAACGTGGCCCGCACGTACGCCCGGCTCTTTGACATGCAGCACGAGCCGCAGCACGCCGCTGCGCTGACCTATGTCTCGCCCACCTCCGGTGACACGGTCAGCGCTTCCTTCCTGATCCCGCGGACAAGGGAGGACCTGGCCCACCGGCGGGCTGCCACCAGGACGTGGGCGGAGTACTCCAACGGGTTCCTGGGCCGCACCGGCGACTACATGAACAGTGCCCTGACGGCGCTCGCGGCCTCAGAGAAGTGGTTTGCGCAGGTGGATCCGATGTTCGGCGAGAACATCCGCAACTACTACGAGTACTGCCGTGAAAACGACCTGCTCGCCACCCACACCCTGATCCCTCCGCAGGCCAATCGCTCCGTCTCGGGCTCTGAGCAGCTAGGCGGCCAGCTTTCCGCCCGCGTCGTTGAAGAGCGCAAAGACGGCATCGTGGTTCGGGGTGCCCGGATGCTGGCCACGATCGCCCCGATCGCCGATGAACTGCTGGTGTTCCCTTCGACGATCCTTCGCGGGACACCCGAGGATGCCCCGTACTCCTACGCCTTCGCGGTCCCGAACGACGCCGAAGGCGTCCGGTACCTGTGCCGCACCTCGCTGTACCACGGTGGAAGCAGGCACGACGAACCGCTGGCCAGCCGCTTCGAGGAGACGGACGCCGTCGTGGTCTTTCACGACGTCTTTATCCCTAACGAGCGGATTTTCATGCTCGGGCATCCGGAACTCTGCAACGTTTTCTATTCCGAAACCGGAGCCGCCGCACTCATGACGCACCAGGTGGTCACGCGCACGATTGCCAAGAGTGAGTTCTATCTTGGCCTCGCGTCCGAAATCGCGGATTCGATCGGCATCGACGGCTTCCAGCACATCCAGGAGGATCTCGCCGAGCTGATCCAGACCGTTGAGATCGGCAAGGCGCTGATGACGGCAGCGGAGGCTGAAGCGGCGTTGAACGACGACGGCGTGATGCTGCCCAAGTGGTCTACGTTGAATGCCGCCCGGAACTGGTATCCCAAAGTTGCCCAGCGCTTTCCCCAAATCATCCGGAAGTTTTCGGCGTCCGGCCTGATGGCCCTTCCCGGCGAAGCCGACGTCGCCGGGGAAGCGCGGCCGGACATAGACCTCTACTTGCAGGCCAAGACTCTTACCGGCCCGGAGCGCGTAAGGCTGTTCAAGCTGGCGTTTGACGCGAGCGTCTCGTCGTTTTCGGGCCGGCAGGCGCTTTATGAGTACTTCTTCTTTGGGGACCCTGTGCGGATGGCCGGTGCCCTGGTCAGTTCGTACGACCGCGGGCCGGTCCGGGCGAGGGTGAGGGACTTCCTGGCGCGGGAAGACTGATGCATCCGATCCCGCTATTTGCCGAAATATCTGTGACCAGCGTGTTTTCTCTCACATTTTCGTAGTACGCTACTAACTAACTGACCGTTCTGTCGGTAATCATGAAGGCGTTCACCTGGCAGTGCCCCTGCCTTAAACAATGGAGTTTCAATGACCACACCTTCTTTGGTGGATTCACTTGCCGGCCCCAGCACCCGGAGGGAAGAACGCAAGGTCCTGGCCGGGACCCTCGTAGGCACCACCATCGAGTGGTACGACTTCTTTATTTTTGCCCAGTTGACGGGGACGCTGCTGTCCCCGTTGTTCCTGGCTCCGCTGAACGATTCCAACCCCGGCCTGGCGCAGATCCTGTCGTTTGCCCTGATCGGCATCAGCTTCCTGTTCCGGCCCTTGGGCGCTGTCGTCGCCGGCCACCTCGGTGACCGCCTCGGCCGCAAGGCGATGCTGGTGTTCACCCTCGTCATGATGGGTGCCGCGACGGCGCTGATCGGCATGCTGCCCACGTATGCCCAGATCGGCGTCTGGGCACCGATCCTGCTGATCACCCTGCGCATTATCCAGGGCTTCTCGGCGGGCGGGGAATGGGGCGGTGCCGCGTTGATGGCGGTCGAACACGCACCGCTGAACAAGCGAGGCCTGTTCGGCGCCTATCCGCAGATTGGTGTTCCGGTGGGCATGATCCTGGCCACCGGTCTGCTGTTCTTCCTCAACAGCAGCATGTCCAAGGAGGACTTCGCCGCCTGGGGCTGGCGGGTGCCGTTCCTGCTGTCCATCGTCCTGATCGTGGTCGGATACCTGATCCGCCGGGCCGTGGCCGAGAGCCCGGTCTTCAAGGAGATGGCTGCCCGCAAGGAAGCGAGCAAGGCACCCCTCGGCGAACTCATTCGGAAGCACAAGAAGGCTGTCCTGTACTCCACCATGATCTTCATCGGCAACAACGCAGCCGGCTACCTTCTGATTGCCTTCTTCATCTCCTACGCCACAAGGATCCTGAAGATGCCCACCCCGCAGGTCCTGCTGGCCACCACGCTGGCGTCCTTCGGATGGCTGATCTTCACGCTGGTCGGCGGCTGGCTGTCTGACCGGATCGGCCGGGTCAAGACCTTCCTGATTGGTTATGGCATCGTGTTTGCGTGGATGATCCCGATGTTCGCGCTGATCGACACGAAGGACATCATGCTCTATGGCGTGGCATTGTTTGTCCTGACCATCGGGCTCGGACTGTCCTACGGTCCGATGTCCGCCATGTATGCCGAAATGTTCCCGGCCAACGTGCGCTACTCGGGCATCTCCATCGGCTACGCCTTCGGCGCCATCCTCGGTGGAGCGTTCGCTGCCACCATCGCCGAGTCGCTGCTCCTGAGCACCAAATGGACCGGCTCGATCGGTATCTACATCATGATCCTGTGCGTGATCTCGGCCGTCGGCGTCCTGCTTGCCAAGGAGACCAAGGGCCGCCCCCTGGGAATCAGCCACCACTAGGGAGAAGGCGCCGCATCAGCGGATCTTTCGATGGCAGGCACGGACCGAAGGGTTCCGTGCCTGCCATCCCTGTCGTGAAGGCCGGCGGGCTATTGCTCCAGCTGGCTGATGGCGTCCTCGTCCGTCAGCTGCTCGAAATGGCGGTAAAAACTTCCCACGGCCCGGAACTTGCCCGGCAGGTGCAGGCAGAGCACAGCATCGCAGACGGACGACACCGCTGCTTCCGCTTCCACTGAACCGACCGGGGCTGCGGCCACCACGTGGGCTGCGCCGCCGGAACGAACCGCTTCGACCGCCGCCCTCATCGTGGCTCCAGTCGCGAGGCCGTCGTCGACCAGCAGGACTGTTTTTCCCGTGAGGTCATGCTTGATCGCCGGGTAGGTTTCGACCCGACGGAGAAGTTCAGCGCGTTCCCTCTGCTCCACCTCATCCAGCCACTCCTGACGGACGCCATGTTCCAGGACGCGGGACATGAGGGGCCTGTTGAGCAGGCGCACAACGCGCCCGTCTGACCACGCCAGGGCTCCGTACGCGGTCTCGTCATGGCCGGGGATTCCGAGCTTCCGGACCAGCACGGCACCGAGCGGCAGGTACAGGGCCTTCGCCGCGGCCGCCGCAACCGGGATTCCGCCCCGGGCCAGCCCCAGGACAATCGCGTCGGGACGTTCCCGGAACTGCGTCAGCACCGCAGCCAGACGCTCACCGGCATCCGTGCGGTCTTCAAAACGCGTGCTCATTGTTCCCTCTCCCGGCTGACTCCGCCCCGCTTCCAGCCTACCGTCTGCGGTGGCAGCACCGGGAAGTAATGGCCCGTTTCAACCTGCTGGGCCACAAGCCCATCAGGTGCCTTCGGAACTGGTGCGGACGGGAGTTATGAAACCCCTGCGGGTCAAACCGCCAGGAAGTCTATGGCGCCCTGCTTGAAGGCCCTGCTGGTAATGGCGTTGGTGTGGTTTCTGCCCGGAAGCAGCAGTTGCTCGGCCATGGAACCGGCCGTCCTGGCCAGCTCGGCCAGCTGCGGCATGGTTGCAGCGCGCTCATCCTTGTCGCCGGCAACCAGGAGCATGGGCATATGCGGGACGGCCTCGGCAGGATCGTAGGGCTCGTCCTTGATCGCTTCAACCAACGACAGCAGGGCAAAAATGTTGTTGCTGGGCAGCAGCATGGCCATCTTCAGCAGCCCCGCGGTGGACTCGTCCGCGATGGGAGTCCCGTCTGCAAGGTATCGCTGGGCCGCCACGAGGTCGAAAGCGGCCAGCGGGTCCGCGACGTTCGGACCGCCCAAGACCAACCGGTGGACGATCTCGGGCTGGGTGGCGCCGAATTCCCAGGCGAGCCTGGAGCCCAGCGAGTAGCCCACAACGTCCATCCCGCTGGCTGGGTCGCCCTCGTGCAATGGCCGGACGCCGGCGTCGAACGCGATCTGGAGCAGGTCAGCGCGGATGCGGCTGGGGGAGTAGGAATCCCGGTCCTCCGGGGCGCCGCTGCGGCCGTGTCCCGGCAGGTCCACGGTGATGACACGCCGGCCCGCCTCCTGCAGGGCCGGCACCCACCCGGTGTCCTCCCAGTTGAGCTTGCTCGAGGAGGAAAATCCGTGGAGCAGCAGGATGGGCCGGAGTCCGGCGTCCTGCGCGGGATCGTGCACCTGCACGTACAGCTGGGGATCGGTGCCCTCAACGGTGTGGGAATGCATCTCGCCTGTGTGCCTGCCGCTCATGGTGTCAGTCCTCATCAAGTACGGCGCTCAGGCGGACCCGGCGCTTCGGTGCCTCGTCCTTCGGGACCGTGCCAACAATTCCGGCGGTGTTATCCGGCACCTCGAACACGATCAGGGGGTCGCCGACATTGATCCTGTCACCTGCCCCACCGAAGGTACGCACCACTTTACCTGCCTGCGGACTGGGCAGTTCAACAGCGGATTTGCTGGTTTCGACTTCCACCAGCGGCTGGTTCCGCTCCACGTGATCACCGGGGGAAACCAGCCATTCGAGCACGGTTGCTTCAATGAGGCCCTCGCCCAGGTCGGGGAGCGGGAACGAGATTTCAGCCACGGCGGTACTCCAATACGCGTTGGATCCCATTGAGGATCCGGTCCACATTGGGGATGTATTCGTCTTCGAGGTCGCCGGAAGGGTACGGCACGTCGAAACCGGTTACCCGTTCCACGGGCGCCTTGAGCGTGTCAAAGCAGCCCTGCGTGATCAGTTGCGCCACCTCCGCGCCGAGGCCGGAAGTCAGCGGTGCTTCATGGACGACTACGGCGCGCCGCGTCTTCGCTACGGATGCCACCAAAGCCGGCGCGTCGATGGGCTTGAGCCAGCGCAAGTCCAGGACCTCGATGTCCACGCCGTCCTCAGCCGCCAGTTCCGCCACCTGCAGGCAGCGTGCCACCATCGCACCCCAGGCGACCAGGGTGAGGTGCCTGCCTGGCCTCATGACCTTCGCAGCGTCGGGAGAGCCGCCGTCGGCCTCGGCATTGGCGATATCAACCTCGCCCTTTTGCCAATAGCGGGACTTCGGCTCCATAAAGATCACCGGGTCCGGCCGCGTGGCTGCGTACTTGAGCAGGTGGTAGGCCTCGTGCGGGTTCGACGGCGACACCACCTTCAGGCCGGGAACGTGGGCGAACAGCGCCTCGAGGGATTCGCCGTGATGTTCGGGGGCACGGATCCCGCCAAAGCTGGGAACGCGCAGGGTGATGGGCATCGGCAGGGTGCCTCGGCTGCGGTAATTCAGCCTGGCGACCTGACAGATGATCTGGTTGATCGCCGGGTAGGCGAAGCCGTCGAACTGCACCTCGGGAATGGGATGGAAACCAGCCATGGCCAGGCCCACGGACATGCCCAGGATGCCTGATTCGGCCAGCGGCGTGTCAAAGACCCGCTGCTCGCCGTGCTTGGCCTGGAGACCGTCCGTGATCCGGAAGACTCCGCCGAGCCGGCCGCAGTCTTCGCCAAAGACCACTGCCCTGGGATTGTCCGCGAGGATCTCGTCAAGGGCCCGGTTCAGGGACTGTTGCATGGAAAGTTGCGCAACTCCGTGCCCTGGATTTCCCCGACCCATGGAGGCCTCGCTTTCAAGGATGGCGTTAGACATGCTCCGACTCCTCCCGCCACTTGGCAGCCTGGTCCTGCAGGGCAGGTGTGGTTTCCTGGAACACCAGATCGAACATTTCGCTGCCAGGGCGTGGTTGCAGCGCCTGAAGGCCTGAGCGGACCATCTCTTCTTCCGCTTTGGCCTTGGCGAGGGCTGTGGCGAAAAATGCCTCGCCGGCGATCCCCCTAGTGAGCAGGACCTGACGGAACCGTTCCAGCGGGTCCTGGCCGGCGTCGTCGTGCTCTTCCTGAAGTGAGCGGTAGCGGCCGGGGTCATCGGACGTGGAGTGCGGGCCGCGGCGGTACGTCATGGCCTCGATGAGGACAGGGCCGTTTCCGGCGCGGCAGTTCGCCAGGGCCTTCCGGGTCGCGTCCACCACGGCCACGACGTCGTTCCCGTCGACCTGGCTGGCGGAGATGCCATAACCATCCGCCCGGGCGGCCACGGAGCCGCCCGCCACCTGCCGTTCGGTAGGGACTGAAATGGCCCAGCCGTTGTTCTGGACGAAGAACACCACCGGCGCCTTCAGGACCGCCGCGAAGTTCATGGCCTCGTGGACGTCGCCCTGGGATGAGGCGCCGTCCCCGAAGTAGCTCAGGGCCACGCCGTCCTTGTGATCCAGGGTCTGGCCGTGGGCCCAGCCGACGGCGTGAAGCACGGAGCCGGCCACTACTGCCTGGATCGGGGCAAGCCGGGATTCGAGCGGGTCGTATAGGCCGCCGTGCCAAGTGGCCTTGTGCGTGGCCATGTAGGAGACCATATCCACCCCCATGGCACGGGCAACGCCCATTTCGCGGTACGTGGGAAACACGAAGTCGCGGGACAGGTCCACGGCGTACCCGCTTCCCACCTGGGCTGCTTCCTGGCCCAGTTCGGGGGCGTAGCCGGGGATGATGCCTTGCCGCTGCCACGCTACGGCGGATGTGTCCAAGTGCCTGACGGTGACCATGAGGGTGTACAGCTCGCGGAGTTCGTCCGCGGTCAACGGCGCAGCGTGTTCACCGGGAGCCTGTGGAGGAAGAGTGCCCATGACTGTGACCCTAGTCACCGTCGAAAGCCTAAACAATCAGCTCGCACTCCACTGACCAAACTGCCAAAAGTTGCCACCCTGTTGACCATGTTGCCTAGCAACTTGCTAATCTTGCGGCGCTCCGTCGGCCCGCCCAACTGGGTAGCAGCAAGTGTCGTTATGAGCGTCCATAACGACATTTAGTGCTACCTACTTGGGCTGCCGTTCGCGGCTGGAGAGCCGGGCGCCGATCCAGCACGCCGCGGCGAGGCAGGCCACCAGGGCGAACGTGCTGAGCAGCTGTGCACGGTTGCTTTCCGCACTGAAGCCGACGGCGAAGATCAGGCCCAGGAGAACCAGTCCGAGGATGGTCAATCCCGGATAGCCTTTCATTCGCAATGGCAGCGCAATCCCGTCACGGTCTGCCCTGCGGCGCAGGATGAGCTGCGAGACAAGGGCCGTGCCCCACACCACCAGGCAGGTGGATCCCACCAGCTGGAACAGGGCCGGGAGGATCCGTTCCGGGAACAGCAGCTCCAGCACCGTTGCGGCAAAACCAAAGGCCACGGAGACGCCAACAGCCAGCGCGGGCACGCTCGCCCTGCTCAGCCGGGACAGGAAGCGTGGCGCCTCGGCGCGTTCGGACAGCGAGTAGACCATCCGGGAGGCGCCGTAGAGGTTGGCATTCAGGGCGGAGAGAAGCGCGACGACGGCCACCAGCGTGATTGCCGTGCCTGCGCCCGGGATCCGGGCAGCATCGAGAACGCCCGCGAATGGCGACGCGAGGCCCTCTGAGGTGGCAGGCAACACTGCTGCAATAACAAAAACCGAGCCGATGTAGAAGACCAGGATCCGCCACACCACCGTCCGGATGGCCTTGCCCACGCTGTGTTCGGGGTCCTCGGTCTCGGCTGCGGCAACGGAAACGATCTCCGTGCCACCGAAGGCGAAGATCACCACAAACAGGGCGGTGGCCACTCCGCCGAGGCCCGCCGGAGCGAAGTCTGTTGTGATGTTGGCCAGCCCCGGCGATGCGACGTCGGGAAGGAAGCCCAGCAGCAGGCTGGCGCCGACCACCAGGAAGAGTACGATCGCGGCGACTTTAAGGATGGCGAACCAGAACTCGAACTCGCCGAAGTTCTTGACCCCGGCGAGGTTGATGGCGGTGAACACGATCATGAAGATCAGTGCAAGGGCCCACACGGGGATGATCGGCCAGACCGAGAAGAGGAGCCCAGCCGCGCCCAGGGCCTCGGCGGCGATCACGACGACGAGCTGCAGCCACCACAGCCATCCCACGGTAGCGCCCGCTGTCTTCCCCAGTGCGCGCTCGGCGTACACCGAGAACGCGCCGCTTGTGGGGTTGGCGGCAGCCATTTCCCCCAGCGCCCACATGACGAGGATGATGAGCGTCCCGGCCACCAGGTATGAAACAAGGACGGCAGGCCCGGCAGCCTGGACTCCTGCGCCGGAGCCCAGGAAGAGGCCGGCGCCAATCGCGCTTCCCAGCCCCATCATGGTGAGCTGGCGGGGTTTCATGGTGTGGCCGAGGTGGGTTTCCGGCCGCACTTGCGTGGACTTCATTGTCATGCCTTTTGAACCTTCTTGGGGTGTAGGTGGTGGTCCTCGTGGGACCTCTCGAATTTACCGCCTCGCCCGCCAGCCAGCGTGCGGCTGCCGTGCCATCATGGACTCAGTTTGATTTGTCATCACGGCAAGGGGCTCACAGGTTGCCTTTTTCCGCTGGCCCCAGAAGGAAAATTGTATGAACGTGGATGCCTTGGACGCCAAAATTGTCCGATTCTTCACTGACTCGCCGCGGGCCTCGGTGCTCGAGGCCTCCAGGGTGCTGGGCGTGGCCCGCGCGACGATCCAATCGAGGCTGGACAGGATGACGGAGGCAGGGGTGATCAGTTCCTGGGTGCCGCAGCCCGATCCCGCCAGCTTTGGCTTCCCGGTGGTGGCCTTCTGCTCCCTGACCATCAATCAGGACCTCGGCCATGATGCGGTAGCGGAAGCGCTCGCTGCGATCCCCGAGCTCATTGAAATCCACACGGTTTCGGGGAGCTCGGACCTGATGGCAAGGATCGCCGCGCGCTCCAACCCGGACCTCCAGCGAGTGCTCGATGCCATGATTGCCACGAAGACGATCCTCCGTGCCTCCTCGGTCATAGTCCTCAACACGCACTTCCAAGGGCGGACGCTCAACCTGCTGGAAGCGGCGGCTTCGACCGCCCCGGCCCGATAAGACGACCAGGCGGGCTGCGGACCCCGCGTGGGTCCATGTCGCGAAACATTTTGATAAGCGCCCCGCTGGCCTTAGAATCAGTTCTAGTCATTATGACTTTAACTGCCGTGGAGAGAGTGGGTGGAAGGCATGTACACCAGCGCAGCCAATGTGGCTGAACGCCGCACCGCGCCGCCGTCGCTCGCCATTTCCACGGTCATTTTCGCCCTCCGCCCCAGTGAGAAGTCCGGGCGCCCCACCTTGTGGATCCCGCTGGTCCGCCGCATCCGTGAACCTTTCAAAGGGCTGTGGGCACTGCCCGGGGGGCCGCTGACCCATTCGGAATCCTTGCAGGACGCGGCGTCGCGCAACCTGCAGGAAACCACCGGCCTGGCACCGAGCTACTTGGAGCAGCTCTACGCGTTTGGCGGTTTGCACCGCTCCCCAACCCAACGTGTTGTCTCCATCGTCTACTGGGCCCTGGTACAGCCAACCGAGGCCGCCCTCGCCGATGAATCCGAAAACGTCATGTGGTTCCGCGCCGACCGGCTGGGCGAACTGGCCTTCGACCACAACGCCATCGTCGACTACGCACTCTGGCGGTTGCGGAACAAGCTGGCGTACGGCTCAATTGCCTACCACTTCCTGGGCGAGTACTTCACGCTGGCCCAAGTCAGGGAAGTCTACGAAGCGGTCCTGGACCGTCAACTGGACCCGGCCAACTTCCGCCGCCAGATCATCTCCACGCCGGAGATTGAAGAAACCGGCGAATACCTCCAGGGCGGAAAACACCGCCCGCCCCGCCTCTACCGCTTCACCGGCCGCCCCGGCCTTGACCCAGATAACAGGAGCACCCCATGAGCAGCGTCAACACAGCAATCCAGCTGATCACGCGCGAACAGGCCGAAAGCGCCGCACGCACCGCGTCCGCAGGCAAATCAACGTGCAGCCCGGCACTCGCCAAGGGGCCCTGGGACTACGATCTCGCCGAGGCCCTGGCCGGTGTGCCCGCCTACGGCCCGGGAGCATCCAGCGCCGACGTTGCCCCCGCCGCTACGCCCCGCCAGGGTCAGCTGCCCGAAGAATACAAGCTGGCCACCGACGCCGAACTCGACCAGCGGATCCGCGCGGCGAAAGCCACGCTGGGGGACCGTGCCGTGATCCTGGGGCACTTCTACCAGCGCGACGAGGTCATCCAGTACGCCGACTTCGTAGGTGACTCCTTCCAGCTGGCCAACGCCGCGCTGACCAGGCCCGACGCCGAGGCGATCATCTTCTGCGGTGTGCACTTCATGGCGGAAACCGCGGACACGTTGTCCCGGCCTGAGCAGGCCGTCATCCTGCCGAACCTGGCAGCCGGCTGCTCCATGGCTGACATGGCGGACACGGACTCCGTCGAAGAATGCTGGGAACAGCTTGAAGAAATCTTCGGCACCGAGCCCGACGCCGACGGCCGCGTACCGGTCATCCCCGTCACCTACATGAATTCCTCCGCAGCCCTGAAGGCTTTCTGCGGCGAGCACGGCGGCATCGTCTGCACGTCCTCCAACGCCCGCACCGTCCTGGAATGGGCTTTCGAACGCGGCCAGCGCGTCCTGTTCTTCCCGGACCAGCACCTGGGCCGCAACACTGCCAAGGCCATGGGCGTACCGCTTGAGCAGATGCCCATGTGGAACCCCCGCAAGGAACTCGGCGGCAACGACGAACAGGCCCTGCTGGATTCCCGTGTCATCCTCTGGCACGGATTCTGCTCGGTCCACAAGCGCTTCAACGTGGCCCAGATCGAGAAGGCCAGGATCGACTTCCCCGGTGTCAACGTCATTGTCCACCCCGAGTGCCCCATGGAAGTCGTGGACGCAGCCGACTCCGCCGGTTCCACCGACTTCATCAAAAAGGCCATCGCTGCGGCTACCGAACCCACCACGTTCGCCATCGGCACCGAAATCAACATGGTCAACAGGCTCGCCGCCGAATACCCCCAGCACACCATCTTCTGCCTGGATCCGGTGATCTGCCCCTGCTCCACGATGTACCGGATCCACCCTGGCTACCTCGCCTGGGTTCTGGAGGAGCTTGTGGCGGGCCGGGTGGTCAACCGCATCACCGTCGCGGACGCCGTGCAGGCGAACGCCAGGACAGCGCTCGAGCGTATGCTCGCCGCCAGGCCGTAATGACCGCCATCCCAGCCGTCGGACAGACCCCGGCCGCTGCCGACCGCAGCTCTGCCCCGCAGAAGCTGATCGTCGTCGGAAGCGGCATCGCCGGCCTGTACGCTGCCCTCCTGGCAGCGGACGCGGGCGTCGATGTAGTAGTGCTGACCAAGGGTGCGCTCGCAGACAGCAATACGTTCTACGCGCAGGGCGGGATCTCAGCGGTGCTGGACGAACCTGCACCAGGCGACACCGTTGCTGCCCACATCGCAGACACCCTGACCGCGGGTGCCGGGCACTGCAATGACGAGGCTGTGCGCGTGCTCTGCACTGAGGCGCGCAGGGACATCGCAGGCCTGGTGCGGTTCGGTGTGCGTTTCGACCAGAACCACGACGGCGGGCCCTCCCTTGGCCTCGAAGCCGCCCATTCCGCTCCACGGATCCTCCATGCCGGCGGCGATGCCACCGGCGCAGGGGTGGTCCGTGCCCTCATCAACGCCGTGCTGTCGCAGCAGGGGGCCGGAAAGATCAGGATTGTCGGGCAGGCTCTGGCAACCGAACTGATGATGGACGGCCACACCGTGTGCGGTGTCAGGTATCTCCACGGTGGCCGGAGCCTGAGCGTGCAGGGAGACGCTGTTCTGCTGGCGACGGGCGGCGCCGGCCAACTGTTTGCCCAAACCACCAACCCGGCTGTTGCAACCGCCGACGGACTGGCCCTCGCATGGCGCGCAGGCGCTGCCGTGGCCGACCTTGAATTTTTCCAGTTCCACCCCACCTGCCTGGTTCCGGCCCGGACCCAAAGCCCTGCGGACTCGGACCCGCTGTTGATCTCGGAGGCCGTCCGCGGGGAAGGCGCCATCCTGCTGGACGCCCTGGGCAGGCGCTTTATGCCCGAATACCATCCGGACGCCGAACTGGCGCCCAGGGACGTCGTGTCCCGCAGCATCGCCCTCCACTTGGCCAAGCTTGGGGATCCCAACGGCCACGTTTACCTTGACGCAACCGTCATCGAGGCTGCCAAGGGTGCAGGGTTCCTCGCACGACGGTTCCCAACCCTGAGCCAGCGCACCCGCGAAGCCGGCTTCGACTGGACCCGCGAGCTTGTACCCGTGGCCCCGGCGGCGCACTACTGGATGGGCGGCGTCGCCACCGACCTCCACGCCAGAACCTCAGTTCCCGGGCTTTATGCCGCCGGTGAAGTTGCGTGCACGGGCGTCCAGGGTGCGAACCGGCTCGCCAGCAACTCACTCCTGGAGGGTCTTGTCTTTGGCCGGCGCGCTGTTGAGGCGTTTCTTGGGGGCAGCGCTGCCGTGCCTCCTTGGGAGTCGCCTGACGGCACTCCTCCGCGTGCTGTCCCGGCCGCTGGCGGCCTCCCCTTGACGCACGCTTCCGGAGCACCCTCAGGCGACCTTGAACAGTCCAGTTTGGGTGCTGGTCGGGAAATACTTCCGGCCGACGCGTCCGAGTGGGGGACTGTGGTGCCCGAGCCAGAGCCGTTTTCGCGGGACGCCCTGTGGCGGTTGATGACTGCCAAGGCCGGGGTGCTTCGGAACGGGGTGCTCCTTGAGGAGGCAGGGGGCTTACTTGAGGCTTGGGCCGGCGTCGTACGTCCTGAGGTGGTTCCCTGTGGCGGGGACCCGCGGGCGCATGAGGACGCCAACCTGTTGCTTGCCGCCCGGCTGCTCGTGGCTGCGGCACGGCAGCGCACCGAATCCCTGGGCGCCCACTACCGCAGCGACAGCCCTGCCGAAGCCGCCGACCTGCACGAAGAACTTGAAGAGACCTACACCCGCCCGAAAGCGAGCCTCGTCCATGACTGAATCCACCGTGTTTGACCTGGCCCTCCCCACAGCGCCGGTGCGGGAGATCCTGGAGCGGGCGTTCGCCGAGGACGCCCCTGCCGGTGACATCACCTCGCAACTGCTGATCCCCGCCGAAGCCAAGGCAACTGCCGTCCTGAACGCGCGCGTCCCCGGCGTCTTCAGCGGCGCCACCGTGTTCCGGGACGCCATGCGGCTCATCGACCCGGACACCGACGTCGAGCTCCTGCTCGCCGACGGTGACGCGTTCGACGCCGGAACGCACCTTGCCCGGGTCAGCGGCCGGGCACGCTCGGTGCTGCTCGCAGAACGAGTCGCACTCAACCTCGTGCAGCGCATGTCCGCCATTGCCACCAAAACGGCAGAATTCGTGAAACTCACGGAGGGCACCACTGCCCGGATCACCGATACAAGGAAAACCACCCCCGGGCTGCGTGTCCTGGAACGCTTTGCCGTCCGGTGCGGCGGAGGGGCGAACCACCGCTACAGCCTGTCGGACGCCGTCCTGGCCAAAGACAACCACCTGGCGGTCATGACCGGCGGTGATCCTGCCAAGCTGACCGGCCTCCTGGCGGCAGCCAAAGCCCAGCTCGGCCACACCACGCATTTCGAAGTGGAAGTGGACAGCATGGACCAGATCGAGCCGGTCCTGGCAGCCGGGGTGGACACAATCATGCTGGACAACTTCACTGTGGAAGAACTGCGTGCCGGCGTGGCACTGGTGGGCGGCCGTGCACGCGTCGAGGCAAGTGGCAACGTCAACCTGCAGACGGTGGCCGGAATTGCCGCCACGGGCGTGGATGTCATATCCATCGGCGGGCTGACCCACAGTGTGGCGGCGCTGGACCTGGGCCTGGATGTTGAGCTAAGCGTCGGATGAGTGCATCGTGATTTTCCTCGACGCCGCCGCCACCACCCCGGTCCGCCGCGAGGTGCTCGATGCGATGTGGCCTTACCTGACCGGCGAATTCGGGAACCCCTCCAGCCATCATTCACTGGGCGAAGCTGCCGCCGCGGCGCTCGCGGACGCCCGTGCCGCCGTCGCCAGTGTCCTGGGCTGCCGGGCCGGGGAGGTGACTTTTACCTCGGGCGGTACCGAGGCGGACAACCTTGCCGTGAAGGGGATAGCACTGGCACGGCAGGCCTCGGATCCCCGGCTCAACCGTGTGGCGGTCAGCGCCATCGAACATCCAGCCGTGGAGGAGTCGGCACGCTACCTTGAGCGGTTCCACGGGTTCGCCGTCGACGTGGTTCCCGTTGATGCGACGGGGTTGGTCACGCCCGAGGCGCTCGCCGCCGTGCTCGGCCCTGAGACCGCATTGGTCAGCGTGATGTACGCCAATAATGAAGTGGGTACCGTCCAGCCGATTGCAGATTTGGCAGCCCTGGCACGGGCACGCGGCATCCCTTTCCACACTGACGCTGTCCAGGCCGCAGGCTGGCTGCCCCTGGACGTCAAAGGGCTGGGGGTGGACGCACTGAGCATTTCAGGCCATAAGCTCGGGGCGCCGAAGGGCTGCGGCGTGCTTTACGTCCGAGGCCGGACCCGGATTGAGCCGCTGGTCCACGGCGGCGGACAGGAACGCGGACGCCGCTCGGGCACCGAGAACGTGGCCGGAGCCGTGGGGCTGGCCACTGCCCTCAATCTGGCCCAACGGGACCAGGCCGGCCTTGAGGAGCGCGTGGCAGGGCTGCGTGACGGCTTCGTCGGCGCTGTGCTCGACGGCGTGCCGGGGGCCGTCCTGACAGGCCATCCCACCAAACGCCTGCCCTCCGTGGCGTCATTCTGTTTCCCCGGCACCAGCGGGGAGTCCGTCCTTCTCGAACTGGAACGGCAGGGCGTGGTGTGTTCCAGCGGTTCGGCGTGCGCTGCCGGCTCGGACGCGCCGTCGACGGTCCTGACCGCGCTGGGCATCCCTGCCGAGGTGGCGCAGACGGCGGTGCGGTTCAGTTTTGCCTCATCCGTCAGTGCCGCGGACCTGGAGGCCGCTGCCCAAGCCGTGCTGGCCGCCGTCGCGAGCGTCCGGACCCTGGGCCGGGCCTAGGCTCCGCCCCCAACTAAGTAGCAGCAGATGTCGTTTTGACCGCTGAAAACGACATTTGCTGCTACTTAGTCGCCAGGGCGCGACGCGGTTCAGGGAAAGCGTCAGATGTGCCGGGCGCGGCGGAAAATCCAGTGCCGGAGCATGGTGAACCTGACAGCCGTCGCCAGGAAACCGGACAGCGTGGTGGTCCAGAGTTCGTCGGCAACGCTTGCCTCCGGTTTCAGCCAATGCAGGACGCCCAGGCTGCTGCCCGTGATGAACAGGGCTACGGCAATAACGATGAGACCGTTCAGGTGGTCCCGAGCCATCCGGCGTTGCCCGGTGATTTTGAACGTCAGCCTGCGGTTCATGGCCGTGTTCAGCAAAGAGGTGGCAACCAGTGCTGCGGCATTGGCCAGCTGTGGGCCCAGCCAGGGGCGTAACAGGGCATAGAGCCCCAGCGAAGCGGCCGTGCAGACGACGCCCACTCCAGTGAAGCGGATGAGTTGGCGGACCATCGGGAACCGTAGAATCCCCCGGTAATGCCTGGTGCTGGGAGCCCGCCGGACTTCATGGACGCCTGGCTGCTGCGTCTGCGGGGCGGCGGGCGCAGGAGGGGATTCCATGGGTCAAGCCTGACACATCAGGCCGCGGAACCCTCCCAAGGCGCTGCCGTCACCGGGTTGGTGAGTTCGCCAATGCCCTCCACCCGGCAGGTGACCGTATCGCCGGGAGCGATGGGCGCGCACACTGCCGGGAAGCCGGTAAGGACCAGGTCTCCCGGGTGCAGGGTCATGAAGGATGTGAGGTAGACGAGTATCTCGTCAACCTTCCAGCCCAGGTCCGCGCTGCTGGCGGCTCCCAATTCCTTGCCGTTGTGGACGATGCTGATGGCAGCATCGGCGTCGTCCAGCGCGGTGACGATCCACGGTCCCACAGGCGTGAAGGTGTCCTGGCTTTTGGCGCTGATCCAGAGCTCGTCCGACTTTTGCAGGTCCCGGGAGGTGACGTCGTTGCCGATGGTGAATCCCAGCACTGCGGCGCGCGCATTGTCCGGAGTCAGTCCCCGCACCTTGCGGCCGATGACGATGGCCAGCTCCGCTTCGGGGTCTACGTGACCGGCATCCGTTGCCAGCTCGATGGCGTCGCCGGGGCCGATCACGCTGGTGGCGGCCTTGTGGAATGCCTGCGGGGGCAGGTCCCGGCCCGCCTTGCCCGTGTTGTGGGCCATGCCCAGCACATTGGCCGGGACGCTGGGCGCAAGGAACTCGAAGCCCTCCTGGTGCACCCGGTCTCCGGGCTCCCATCCGGGGCGCGGAGTGCTCGACGCATTCGCCGGTGAACCCGGGAAGGGAGTGTCCACCACCGTCCAGGTGGCGCCGGCATCGCTGGCGAAGTCGGCAGCACTGTTGGCTACAAAGAACTGCTCGCCTGGTGTGGCGGGGGAGGCCGGACGGACTCGGGCAAGTCGCAGCTGGGTCATGGGCATTCCTTGAGAGATGTGCGACGGCGGCAGGCGCCTGCTTGCTGGACAGTCAGGTCAGTACAGTTCGCCGGCCGGGATCTCGACGGCGAGGCGGTTCGAGGGTCCGGCCAATGGGCACGCCCAAGCCTCGTTGTAGGCGCAGGAAGGGTTGTACGCGAAATTGAAGTCAAGGACGAATTCCGCACCGGGTCCGCTGCCGTGAACACCGTGGAAAGCGCCCTTGATGGTGTCGATCAGGTAGCGTCCTGCACCGTAACTGCCTCCGGGCTGACCTGCCGTTGCGTCACGGAACGGTACAAAGATGCCGCCGCCGTACCCCACAAGCTTCCACACGGCGAGCTGCCCCATCTCCGGAAGATCGAACGTTCCCAGCCGGACAAAATTGATGACGCCATCCGTGGCGGTTTCCACTGACATTTCCCGGCCGGCGCCCTCCAGCGTCAGCGGCACATGGAAGCGGTAGATGGGATCGTAGTCTGCCGTCCTGAGCCCTGAGAAGCGTGCCTTGTCCTGGGCTGTCAAAGCAGATGCGGGATGCGTGGCGAACATCCGGTCGCGTTCGTGCCGCCAATACGAATGGGCCTCCGCAGGGCTCTCTACCGAAATCTTCCGGACCATTTCATACAAAGCGAACGTCCGCAGGCGCCAATCTGCAATGTCGATGGCGGAGATGTCCGCCGGGCTGTCATCCGCCACGCCATACTGCTCTTCCGCCATAGCCACCAGCCTAGTCCCTCGGAGCGCGCTTCCGTCGCGGCGGCGGCACCCGGCGCTACGCTGGCTGCATGACGCGCAAGAGGACAGTGTTTGGGTTTCGGATCATGGCTCTGCTGGTGGGCGGCGGCCTGGCCGCCGGGTGCAACGCGCCAGGCCAGGCTCAGCCGTCCTGGACCGCAGAGCCGGAGGCGTCCCCGTCAACTTCTTCCCCCACCGGGACGGTCACTCCGTCGGGTGATCCGACGGCGACCCAGGAGTCCGGCTCCCCGTCGCCTGGGGCGGCGGCAACGTCAGCTGCATGGAAGACCTTCTCGGATGCCGGCAAGAAAGTGAGCTTTGAGTTGCCGGAGGAATGGATCGCACAGTCTGTGACCCCTGAGGAAGGGACGCTGGCCGGTGCACTGAAGGTGGAGGTAAAGAAGCCGGACGGTACCGTTGTTGCGGCGCTGCGGACGGGACTGCCGCCGTCGGCCCCTGAATGCGCGGAAGCTGCGCGCCGGCCCTACACCGTGATCAGCAGCGTGCCCGTGGACCTTCCGGCGCTGACAGGCGAAGGGACCATCGCCCCGCACGTGGTGTTCAGGGTGATCCAGGGCTACCGGTATTTCGGGTCCTTCGGGATCACGAACATTGTGGGCGGCGCCGACGGCCAGGCGTGCGAACTGCGCAACGTGGTCCGCGGTCCGGCTGGCAAGGGCGATTACTCCTTCGGGGACCTGCCGGTGCTCAAGGCGTTCGCGCCTGATGAAAAGGTTGCACCGGCCAAGGCCTTTGACACCCTCGACCAGGCGGCCAAGTACGTGGACGAGGGGACCGAATTCGCCAACGTCCAACGGATGCTAATGTCTCTGGAGATCAAGAACTAGTCCTGCCGCCGGCCCACCCTGCCGGGCCGAGTGGAGACTGGCCAGCCGCTTCCTCACACCCCGGAGATCCATGGACCGCTCTGTTTCCGCACGCCTGGTTTTCAGGACCGTAGCCGACACCAAGGTTGCGCTGGCCATAACAGTGGCCAGGAACCCCGGCTACACCTCCTTTGAGGAATCCCTGTCAGTTACGGCGGACGGGGCGCAGGTGGCGCTGACGGAACTGCCAGACCACCACGGCGGCAGGATCCACTACATGGAATTCCCGGACCCGGCCGAGGTGACTGTTGATTATTCGGCCTCGGTGGGCGGCCAGGCCACCCCGGAGGACGCGCCGCTGGAGGACCTTATCCGCTACGTGCGCCCCAGCCGTTATGCCGAGTCGGACCGGCTCCTGCCTACCGCCTATGCCGAATTCGGCGGACTCCACGGCGGGGAACTCCTGCAGGCCGTGCGGAACTGGGTTTACGGCGAACTAAGGTACATCAGCGGATCCTCGCGAGGGACCGACGGTGCGGTGGAAACCCTCCTGCACCGCCGCGGAGTCTGCCGGGACTTCGCCCACCTGGCCATCGCCCTGCTGCGGTCCAAGGACATCCCCGCGCGGCTGACGGCTGTCTATGCACCGGGACTGAGCCCGATGGATTTCCACGCTGTGGCCGAGGGCCACATCAACGGTGCGTGGCACGTCATCGACCCCACGGGGCTGGCCCCGCGGGAATCGATGCTCAGGATTACGGCCGGCCGCGATTCCGCCGATACCGCATTCCTCTCCACGGTCGGCGGCAGCCTCACCCTGAACCAGATGAGCGTTACCGCCGTCGTGAACGGCAGCCTGCCGGTTGAGGATCCAGCCAAGCTCGTGGTGCTGCGCTAGCGGACCGGGACCCGGCGCCGCGTCAAGTGGCGCCGGGTCCTCGGAAGCACTGTTAGTGGCGTGCGCCTACAGAATGGCGCAGCTTCTCGGTGAGCCGCTTCAGTTCCTTCTGCTCCGCCGCGGTCAGGGCCGGCCCCAGGAGCCCGGAGATATCCCGGACGTGTTCCCGGCCAATGTCCTTCTGCAGCTCTGCGCCGGCTTCGGTCAGCTTCAGCAGCACCCCCCGGCCGTCGTCCGGGGCCGGCATCCGTGCCACCAGTCCGCGCTTTTCCAGCCGCTCCACCAGCCTGCTGAGGCTGGACTGGCTGAGCAGGACATTGTCGTTGAGCTCGTTAAGCCTCAGCCAGCCGGACGGACAGCGGGAAAGCGTGAACAGGACGTCGTACTCGTTCAGCGCCACCTTCCTGAAGGCGGGCCCGGCCTGGAGCTTGCGCATGACCGCCACCTGGGCGCGGAACAGGGACTCCCAGGTCTCGGCGGCCAGCCGGACCGGTGATTCGCCGTCGGTTGCCATCACGCCTCCGAAGGGCTTGTCTCGGTGCTCTGCGCAGCCAGCAGCGTGGCGACCCGGCCGGCATGCGTGGGCGGGTCCGGGACGTGCGCGGGCTTGAGGGCTGCGTACTCCTTGCGCAGGACCGGCAGGACCTCCTCACCGAACAGGTCAAGCTGTTCGAGCACGGTCTTCAGCGGCAGGCCCGCATGGTCGATCAGGAACAGCTGGCGCTGGTAATCGCCGAAGTACTCACGGAACGTCAGGGTCTTCTCGATGACCTCCTGCGGGCTGCCCACTGTGAGCGGAGTCTGCGAGGTGAAGTCCTCCAGCGACGGGCCGTGACCGTAGACCGGCGCGTTGTCGAAGTACGGCCGGAACTCCTTGACGGCGTCCTGGGAGTTCTTCCGCATGAAGAACTGGCCGCCCAGCCCCACGATCGCCTGGTCCGCCTTGCCGTGGCCGTAGTGCTCGTAGCGTTCGCGGTAGAGGCCAATCAGCTGCTGGTAGTGCTCCTTCGGCCAGAAGATGTTGTTCGCGAAGAACCCGTCACCGTAGTACGCGGCGACCTCGGCGATCTGGGGTGTGCGGATGGAGCCGTGCCAGACGAAGGGGGCGACGCCGTCGAGCGGGCGGGGTGTGGACGTGAAGTTCTGCAGCGGGGTCCGGAACTTTCCGGACCAGTTCACCGTGTCCTCGTCCCAGAGCCGGCGCAGCAGGCTGTAGTTCTCGATGGCCAGTTCAACGCCGTCCTGGATGTTCTTGCCAAACCAGGGGTACACCGGGGCTGTGTTGCCACGGCCCAGTACCAGGTCCACGCGCCCGTCGGCCAGGTGCTGGAGCATCGCGAAGTCTTCGGCAATCTTGACCGGATCATTCGTGGTAATCAGTGTCGTGGCCGTGGACAGCGTGATCCGCTCGGTCTGTGCTGCGATGTAGGCGAGTGTGGTGGTGGGGGAGGAGGAGAAGAACGGCCGGTTGTGGTGCTCGCCGATGGCGTACACGTCCATGCCGATTTCCTCGACCTTTTTGGCGATCGCCACGGACGCCTTAATGCGCTCGTTCTCCGTGGGGGTCTGTCCCGTGGTGGGGTCAGTAGTGATGTCGCTGACGCTGAATACGCCGATCTGCATGATGTGCCTTCCGTTCTGGATGTCCGTGGTGGCTTATCACCACTATACCCGATTTAGATGCATATGCATCTATCGACGGGTACAACACTTCCCGGACGGGATTATTCCCTGGTTGTCTGCGGCGGCTTTAGGCAGGGTCTCCCGGTGCGGCGCGGCGGCCACTGACCTTGGGAACCATTCCGGTGGTCCAGTCGCGGAACTCGTCGTCGACATCTGTCGCCGGGCCCAGCTCCGGACGCTCATGCAGAGCCCGGAGCAGTGCCTTCTTCTCGCGCCGCCCCTCCACGAGCCGGTACAGAACGGGGACCAGGACCAGCGTGAGTGCGGTGGAGGAAACCAGCCCGCCGATCACCACGACGGCGAGCGGCTGGGAGATGAAGCCACCGCCACCTGTCAGGCCCAGCGCCATGGGAGTCAGAGCGAACACTGTGGCCAGTGCGGTCATCAGGATGGGACGCAGGCGCTGGCGGGCGCCGTGGGTGATGGCGTCCGCCACTGACATCCCCGGCCGGCCGTCACCGGGTTTCCGGTACTGGTTGATCAGGTCGATCAGCACGATGGCGTTGGTAACCACAATTCCCACCAGCATCAGCATGCCGATCAGGGAGGGAAGACCCAGCGGCACTCCGGTCACCAGAAGAAGCGCGACGGCCCCGGTGGCCGCGAACGGGACGGACACAAGCAGGATGAGCGGCTGGACGAGGGACTTGAAGGTGGCCACCATGATCACATACACAATGGCGATGGCGGCCAGCAGGGCCAGCCCGAGCTGCCGGAAGGACTCTGCCTGCTGGGTGGTTGCCCCGCCCAAAGTGGCCGTGACCCCGGCCGGAAGCTGAACATCATCCAGGCGGGACTGGACTTCGGCGCTCACGGCGCCAAGGTTGGATCCCGACGGCGTCAGGGAGACTTTCGCCGTCCGTTGCCCATTGCTGGCGGTGATGGAGATCGGGACGTCGACCTGTTCCACGGAGGCTATGCTGCCCAGGGTGGCCCGTCCGCCCGGAAGCGGGATGTTGCGGACGGCCTCGACACTGGTGAAGCGGGTCCCCTCGCCGATCTGCACGGGGAAGTCGTCAGTGTCAATCCGCACCGTTCCTGCCGGGACCGGGCTGATAGTGGAGGCAAGCACGCCGGCAACCTGTTGCTCGTTCAGTCCGGCTGCCACGGCCTTCGCGCGGTCAACCTTGACCTGGACAACGTTCTGGCTCGCTGCCAGGTTGGTGGCCACCTCGCTGGTGCCCGGTACTCCGCTCATCGCTTCCACCATCGCGTCGCTGGCGGTGCGGAGGTCGGCCGACGTGGCAGCGCGGAGGGTGATGTCCACGGTGGACGATGTGCCGAAGCCACCCTGCTGCGTGCCCACGGAGATCTTGCCGGCGTCAGGGACGTCGGCGAGCCGCGTGCGGACTTTCTCCTGCAGCTCCGCCTGGTCCGCCTTCTCATCCGTGACCACGGTGAAGGTCGAATTGGAGGCGCCGGAGGATACTAACGCGGCGAAACCCGCCTGGGCATTGCCGGAAGTGACCTGAACAGTCTTAATGCCTTCAATGCCGCGCAGCACTCCTTCCACCCGGACAGCGGCGGCACTGGTCTCGGAGAGGCTGGTGCCGCCCGGCAGGACCTGGCGCACAGTCAGGCTGTTTTGTCCGGACTGGCCCAGCAGGTCAGTGGCCAGCAGCGGTGTCATGGCGCCCGTTGCTACAAGCACCAACCCAGCGGCGATCAGTGTGACAACCGGATGCTTCTGGGTCTTGGTCAGGATGGGCAGGTAGCCACGCTGCAGCCTGCTTCTCTGCTCGGCTTCCAGCGCCTTGGCCCGGACAGCCGCGGCGGCTTCGCGTGCGGCGGGGGACCCGGGGACAGCGGCCGACGGCGACTTCAGGAACCAATAGGCGAGCACAGGGACAATGGTCAGCGACACCAGCAGGGAGGCCAGCAGCGCCATTGTGACGGTGAGCGCGAACGGGCGGAAAAGCTCGCCGGCGAGTTCGCCAACGAACGCGATGGGAAGGAAGACGGCCACCGTGGTCAGCGTTGAGGCAGTAATCGCCCCGGCAACTTCGCGGATGGCGGTCAGGATGGCGGTCACCTTGTCCTCACCGTAGGCGAGGTGCCGTTTGATGTTCTCGATCACCACAATGGAGTCGTCCACCACGCGGCCGATGGCGATGGTCAGGGCACCCAAGGTCAGGATGTTCAGGGAGTAGCCCGTCGCGGACAGCCCGATAAAGGTGATGAGCAGCGACAGCGGGATGGACACGGCTGTGACCAACGTAGAGCGCGTGGACATCAGGAACACCAGGATGACGGCGACGGCGAAGCCCAGGCCCAGCAGGCCCTCAGTGGTCAGGTCCTTGATGGATTTCTCAATGAAGGGTGCCTGGTCGAACACCGGCGTGAATTTGGCGTTGGAGCCCAACTCCGCCTCAAGGTCGCCGATGATGCCGGCAACGGCGTGGGAGATGGCGACGGTGTCGCCTTCGGGCTTTTTGGTGATGGCAACCGCCAACGTTTCCTTGCCGTCCGTGCGGGAGATGGACGTCCGTTCATCGTCTTTGAGCGACACGTCCGCCACCGAGCCGATAGTGGCAGGCGCCTTCGTACCGGCAAGAGGCAGCGCTTTGATGGCGTCGAGGGAGTCCACCGGACTGCCGATCTGGAGGGAGAGGGTCTTGCCCTCTTCCTCGATGGTTCCGGCAGGAATCAGCGCCCCGTTGTTGGACAATGCATCGCGGATCGCCGGAATGGTTGCTCCGCTGGACACCATGGCGTCCGCGCGTGGCAGGATCTGGATGTGCTGGGTGGCGCCGCCCGTTACATCGGCGCTGCGGACGCCGTCGATCTTCTGCAGCCGGGGGACGCTGAGCCGCTGCAGGTCGGCATTAAGCTCGCTCAGCGAATTGTCCGAGGAGACTGCCAGGAACAAGATGGGGAAATCGCTGATACTGCCGGCGATGGCCTGCGGCTGGACGTCCTCCGGCAGCTGGCGTTTGGCGTTGGAGATCGCCCGGTCTATCTGGTTCCGCGCACGATCGAGGTTGGAGCCGTACGTGAACGTCATTGAGATCTGCGAGACACCCGTGCGCGATGTTGAGGACGTTGACTCCAGGCCTTCGACGCCGTTCAGCGCCTTCTCCAGCGGCTCGCTGACCTGCTTGTCCACTACCTCCGGCGAGGCCCCGGGCATCGCCGACAGCACCGTGATCTGCGGGAACTCGATGGAAGGGATCAGTTCCTGCTTCAGCGAAGACATGGTGATCACCCCGAACACCGACGCGAAGACGGTGATCAGGGCGATCAGCGCCCGGTTCGCCAGTGAAAGTTGTGCCAGCCGGAACATCGCATGGTCTCCTGAAGGGGTTGGCGGACTGGTACGGACATCGAACTGCTGCCCGCCGACCCCGGCAAGGTCAACGGCTCGCGGAAACGCTCTCCAGCTGAAGGGCCGCGGCAGTTGCCTTCTCAAGCTCCGCTGCGAGCTCCGGGTTGCTGTCCAGCTTGGTTCCGTAGCCGGGCATCATGTCCTTGAGCTTGCCCTGCCAGCCCTTGAAGTTCTTGGGGAAGGCCTTCTGCAGCAGTTCAATCATGATGGGCACCGCGGTGGAAGCCCCGGGTGAGGCACCCAGGAGCGCCCCGATGGAGCCGTCACGCCCGGCAATGACTTCCGTGCCGAACTGCAGCACGCCGCCCTTCTTTGGGTCCTTCTTAATAATCTGTACACGCTGGCCCGCGGTGATCAGTTCCCAGTCGCCGTCTTTGGCCTCAGGGTAGTACTCGCGGAGCGCCTCCACCTTGTCGCCGTGGCGCTTCGCCACCTCTTTCACGAGGTAGGCCGTCAGGTCCATGTTGTCCTTGGCCACGGCGAGCATGGGAATGATGTTGCTGGGCCGGATGGACAGCGGCAGGTCCAGGTAAGAGCCGTTCTTCAGGAAATTCGTGGAGAAACCGGCGTACGGGCCGAACAGCAGGGAGCGCTTCCCGTGGACGTAGCGCGTGTCAAGGTGCGGCACGGACATGGGCGGAGCACCCACGGAGGCCTGGCCGTAGACCTTCGCGCTGTGCTGGGCCGCGATTTTTTCGTCGGTGCAGCGGAAGAACTGGCCGGAGACCGGGAAGCCGCCGAAGCCCTTGCTTTCCGGAATGCCTGAAGCCTGCAGCAGGTGCAGGGCGCCGCCGCCGGCACCTACAAACACAAACTTCGCGTGGATCCTGCTGTGTTCCCCGGAAGCCGGGTATTTGAGCGAAAGGTCCCAGCCGCCGTCGGACGCCCGGGAAATCCCGGTCACGTCGTGGCCGTAGTTGATGTCGACGCCGTTGTTCCCGAGGTACGTGGTCAGCTCGCGGGTGAGTGCACCGAAGTCGACGTCGGTGCCCTCCGCTGCGCGGGTGGCAGCGATGCGCTGCTTCGGGTCGCGGCCCTTGACGATCAACGGAGCCCATTTGGCGATCTGGGCGTGGTCCTCGGAATACTCCATGCTGCGGAACAGCGGGTGCGGCTTCAGTGCCTCGTACCGGGTCCGCAGGAATTTGGTGTTGTCCTCGCCAATGACGAAGCTCATGTGCGGGACGGTGTTGATGAAGCCCTTGGGCGAACCGATCAGCGACTGCTCCACGAGGTGGGCCCAGAACTGGCGGGAGAGCTGGAACTGCTCGTTGATGAGCAGCGCCTTGGTGGGGTCCACCGAGCCGTCTTTGGCTGCGGGGGAGTAGTTGAGCTCGCAGAGTGCGGCGTGCCCGGTGCCGGCGTTGTTCCACGGACCGGAGCTTTCCAGTCCGGGCTCGTCGAGGCGCTCGAAGAGGGAGATGGTCCAGGTGGGTTCAAGCTGCTTGATGAACGCCCCAAGTGTGGCGCTCATGATGCCGCCGCCGATCAGGACGACGTCGGCATGTTTGGTCTTGGAAATAAAAGTCACAGTGAGTCTCCGATAGCAGCGGCTCTGGCTGTCACAGAATATCCCCGCGCCACCCTCTTACTGAAATTGGACGGCTCCGTCAAGGCTTTAGTTGGACCTTGGTGAAAACTTCGTTTAATACCGGTGAGGCCGGGTAGCTGACCACGCGGTCAGAGAGGGCCAATGCGGAGATGGGGAATGCGATGGGAACAGCCGGGACCGAGGCAGCGATCTGGACATTGATGGTGTGATATTGCTCATCCCGTTCCTGTCCCTGCGGCATGCTGCGGGCCCGGTTGATCTTTGAGAAGACCTGGGGATCCTGGTAGCCGAACTCACCGTTTTTCTCGCCAAACAGGGGGCCAACAAAGTTGTCGGCGTCGGCGTAGGCACCATTCCAGCCGAGCAGGTGGAGGGCGTGGTCGCCCGGGGACTGGACTTTCTGGAGGTATCCGTTTGCCCAGTCCACCGGTACAGGCTTGATGTTCAGTCCGACGGCGGTCAGTTGCCGGCTGATCTCCGCGTAGACCTTCTCTGGCGTGGGGAGGTAAGGCCGGGTGGCGTTCAACGGATAGTAGAACTTCAGCTCTTCGCCGTCATATTCGGACTCTTCGAGGTACGTCTTCGCCTTGGCGGGGTCGTGGCCCAAGGAAGGCGCCTCGTTATTGAAGCCGCTGATTTTCGGCGGAACAAATTGCGTTGCCTGGGCGGTGTTGTCGATAAAGAATTTGCGGATGAGGGTGTCTTTGTCGATCGCCATTTCAATCGCCTGCCGCACCTTCACATCCTGGAGGGCAGGGACTTCCTGGTTCATGCCGACGTACATCACGGAGAACGGGTCCCGCTGCACAATCTGCATGCCCCGTTTGACCAGCTGGTCAAAGTTTCCCACCGTGACGGCGTCGTAGCCGTCGATCTTGTTGTCCAGGAGCGCTTGCATGCGGGTCTGGGGGTGGTCGTAGGTCAGGAAGTTGATCGTGGCGATCTGCCCGCGGTTGCCCCAGTAGTCCTTGTTGCTGACCAGCGTGACGCTGGTTTCGTCCCAGGCGCCCAAACGGAAGGGCCCGGTTCCCACCGGATTCGTGGCAAAGGCTGACAGAGGCTGTCCGCCCCGGTCCCTGTCCAGGACATCGGCAGTCCCGGCCGCCAGCGCTGTGGGCGATGCCATGGCGAAAGCCGGCAGGGTCAGGGCCTGGAGGAAGGCGGTGAAGCGCTGTGTGAGGTCGATCCGGACAGTGTCAGCGGAAAGGGCGGTGCAGCTTTTGAAGATGGACAGCGATGCCTCATCGGAATGGGCCTTGAACACACCCTTGAAGGAGCTTCCCGGTGCCTGTTGCCGGAGCGCCACCGGGAACGCGAACCAGCGGTTGAAGTTGGCGCAGACGGCATCGGCATTAAAGGGGGTTCCGTCCTGGAACGTGACTCCGCTGCGCAGTTTGAATGTGTAGGAGCGGCCTTCGTCGGATTCGGTCCACTCGGTTGCCAGCAGCGGTGTGGGCTTGCCCGTTGTCTGGTCCACTCCGACCAGGCCTTCGAGGATCTGGCGTGTGATCCGGTGCGACTCCACGTCGTTGGAGAGGGCGGGGTCGAGCCCGAGCGGCTGGGATGCTGTTCCGAACCTGAAGGTGGCCGTGGGCTCAGGGCCAGTGGACGCCGTTGAACTTGTGGGCGAGGACGGGGAAGGGGCCGGAACTCCGGTGCAGGACGTCACTCCCAGTGCCAGGAGAACGGCGCTTGTCTTGATCACCGTTCGTCGCGATGTACTGCTGGGCACTCGTTGATCACCTCTGGGCTGCTGGCCGGCTCCGCGGTCTGCGGGCCCCAGCCCAGTCTAGTTGACTGACCACGATGATCCTGGAGACGCAGTTGGGCCCGGCCTGTACAGGCCGGGCCCAACTATATGCACGGAGCCGCCGGGGGAGTCAGGCCCCGAAGCTCCGGTTTGCCCGGTTCGCTGGTGCCCGGGGTTACTTGGGCATCAGCACCGAATCGATCAGATAGACCGTGGCGTTAGCAGTCTGGACGCCGCCGCAGATCACGCTGGCGCCGTCAACCATAAGGGCGTCCTTGCTGCCGGTGACCGTTACGGAGCCGCCTTGGACCGTGGCGTGGGTGCCGGCGATCTTGTCGGGGGTGATCTGGCCGGGGACCACGTGGTAGGTCAGGATCTTGCTCAGCAGGGCGTCGTCCGTCTTGAGCGTCTCGATCGTGGCGGCGTCGATCTTGGCGAAGGCGTCGTCCACCGGAGCAAAGACCGTGAACTCGCTGCCGTTCAGCGTGTCCACCAGGTCAACCTTGGGGTTCAGCTTTCCCGAGACTGCCGCCGTCAGGGTGGTAAGGATGGGGTTGTTCGAGGCTGCAACAGCCACGGGATCGAGCGCCATGCCCGCAACAGAGCCCGCGCCGGTGGGAACCTTCTCGGCGTAGCCGGCACAGCCGGCGCCGACCAGGTTCGCAGCCGGGTCCATCGGGGCGGCGGAGCTTGCCGACGGTGATGGAGCCATGCTGGAGGATGAAGGCGTGGAGGCCGGTGCTGACGAAGAGGTTGCCGTGGTGGCGGAGCCGCCGCAAGCGGTCAGGCTGAGCAATGCGGCAGCGGCAACGCCTGCGACGGTGAAGGTTGTGCGTTTGGTTGACTGCATTTCGGTTCTCCTTGTTAGTGCCGATCGTTGCCTTTGCGGACAGCTTGCCTGCCGCTTATGGCCTTTTCCGACGTGGTGGGCACCTGCCTTGGCTGGTGTCTCACTGTGTATTCGGGTGGTGCCTCGATGCGGATGGGTGGATCTCAAGGAGTTTTTTTGCGGTGGGCGCCGACGGACTGAAACTTGCGAAAGCCGGCGTCGGGGGGACTTAACGACGGAATCCCGGGCCGTTGGGCCCGGGATTCCATGGTTCATGACGTTCAACAGTGCGCAAGGGGGGACTTGAACCCCCACGCCCGAAGGCACAGGAACCTAAATCCTGCGTGTCTGCCAATTTCACCACTCGCGCTTGGCTGCCGCGCAGAAACCTGCGACGGCGGATGCCAGGTTCCATTGTAGCGCCGGCCGGCTGTGGGTCCGGTCAGTCGCCGGACCCGTCAGGAATCAATTTTGAGGTCACGGCGCAGTTTGGCAACATGACCGGTCGCCCGGACGTTGTACTGCGCCACGGCAACCTTGCCCTCAGTGTCCACCACGATGGTCGAACGAATCAGCCCCTGGTAGGTCTTTCCGTAGTTCTTCTTTTCCCCCCAGGCACCGTAGGCCTCTGCCACGGCGTGGTCTGCATCCGAGAGCAACGGGAAGCTGAGGGCTTCCGTGGCGGCAAATTTTGCCAACTTTTCAACCGGGTCCGGGGAGATGCCCAGGACTTCGTATCCGGCAGCCTGCAGGGAGGCCAGGCTGTCTCGGAAATCGCACGCCTGCTTGGTGCAGCCAGGAGTGGACGCGGCGGGATAGAAGTACACAATGGTGTTTCGCCCCCGGGTGGACGCCAGGCTGACGTCCTTACCGTGCGAGTCCTTCAGAGTGAAGCCAGGTGCTTCGGTACCGGTCATGAGTCTGTCAGCCACAGTTAATCTCCTAGTTGAAGGCGGGACATGCCAGTTTAGTAAGCGTGCTGGACCGGGGCGAATCGTCACTTGGCTATACTGCTGGTATGCCTGATATGGATCATTGGCCCACTGGGCGCCTACTGTCCACTGCGGCCCGTCTCGTAGAACACTCCTGGAACGAAAAACTCGGCGCCATTGGATTGACACACGCCGGTGTTATCGCGATCGAAGTACTTGCGGCCCAGGGCCCCATGACGCAGGCGCAGCTGGCCCAGTACGTCCGCGTCCAGGCGCAGACAATGGGCAAGACGCTCAGCAGGCTGGAGACCCACGGACACATCGCCCGCGTCCGCAGCACCTCGGACCGCCGTAGTCATGTTGTCTCTTTGACGGACCGTGGACGCGAGGCTGTCACCGCCGCAGTGGAGATGGAACGTTCGGTGCTTGCTGCCGCGTCCATTGATCCCGACGTCCTGCGCCAGGAGCTACAGGCTGTGGTGCGGGAACTTGCCAGCCAATTTGCTTCCCCTGAAGCCAAGGCACTGGCGGACGGTTCCCCGGTAGGGTAGCCGCATCACGGCCTCCAGGCGCAATCACTGGTTCCTCACAGTGGTTGCGCGTTTTTCTTTTAATCTTTGAACCAGGATCGCCAGCCGCAACGCTTCCTCGCGCGGCGGTGAACCTGCGCCGTGCACATTAAGGAACTTCTTGTACTACCGCTCCGCCGTCACCTTCGCGCTTACTGCCATCTCCGGTTTGGTCCTCGCCGGTTCCCTTGCCGGCTGCGATGCCCCAGCCCATGCCGAACCAAGGGTTTCCGGAACCGAAGCCGCCGCTGCCCTCGCCCAGCTGGAAACTATCCCGGTGAAGGGGCGTGCTCCCAAGACCGGCTACAGCCGTGAGGAGTTCGGTCCCGCCTGGGCGGATGTGGACCGCAACGGCTGTGATACCCGCAACGACATCCTTGCCAGGGATCTTGAGGGCGAGACGTTCAAGCCAGGAACACAGGACTGTGTTGTCGCGTCCGGCACGCTGAATGACAGCTACACCGGCACCCGCATCAGGTTTGTCCGCGGCGACACCACCAGCTCAGCGGTCCAGATCGACCACATGATCGCGCTGTCGGACGCGTGGCAGAAAGGTGCCCAGCGGCTCAGCGCTGACCAGCGCAGGCAACTGGCCAACGACCCGCTGAATCTCATGGCCGCGGACGGTCCCACCAACAGCGCCAAGGGAGACAAAGACGCAGCGACGTGGCTTCCGCCGAACAAGGCGTTCCGCTGCGAATACGTTGCCCGCCAGACGGCCGTGAAGGCAAAGTACCAGCTGTGGGTTACCCCAGCCGAGCATGCTGCGATCGCGGGGATCCTGGGCAACTGTGAGTAAGGGCGCCTGCGGGTCTTCGTGGCTTGCCTCGGCCGGCACGGGACGGCGGCCGCAGCGTGACGACAGATAAGGTTAATCCCGTGGGGACCAAGGACGAACCTTTCAGAAGAGCGCTTAACCGGCCGTACTACTACGGGTACGCCAGGACGGGCAAAACTGTGTACGCGTACACGAAGCAAGAGTGGGGCATTGGGGCCGGCTCCGGCGGAGGCGACCACAAACTGATCCGCTCCTTCTACTTCAGCCTCCTGGCAACGGCTCTCATCTTTCTCCCTGCCTCGCTGGCCTGCCTGGTCTTCGGCCTCCTTGCGCTGTTCAATATGCCGCTCATGACACTCGTCATGGTTTTCTTCGGGCTCATCTTCGGCCTGGGCGTCCTCCAGGGATACTTTAACGTCCAAGAAGAATGGCGGGGGAGGAAGGCCCGGAAGCTCAAAGGTCTCCCGAAGCCCTGGTGGCAGGCTGCTGATGACCACGCCTACGAGTGGTTCCTCACGCACCCTGATTCCCGCATCCAGATGACCCTGGACTATTTCCCTCATTCCGCGAAGCTCCGGAGGCAGGAGGCAGCCCGATGACGCTCCCGAAAGACTGGGACGAGAAATAGGGTCCATGGGAGTCTGCGCCACGCGGTGTCTTGAACGTGGCCCGCGGCTGCGATAGCTGGCGGCGCCGTCGGCTGATCGGCCCAGTTATCGGCCCGAAATATCCCTCGGCCTGATCGATGGGCAAAGCAAAACCCCGCCTTCGTGGCTTGTGGCCATGAAGACGGGGTTTTCTTGGTGCACCCCCCGGGACTTGAACCCGGAACCCATTGATTAAGAGTCAATTGCTCTGCCAATTGAGCTAGAGGTGCATCTCTTGTTTTGATCTCCCCGGGGCTTTTATTTCCCGGTTGATCTCCGCAACGACATGAAACTCTACACGAACTTTTGGCCCATGTGAAATCGGGGTGGCGGGCGGTTGGCAGTATCACTCCGAAGGGGTCAAAACCAGCACAAAGTCGGGGTTTTCGTTGTTCGTCAGCAGCCAAAAACGTCCGTCGGGAGCCTTGATGACATCGCGGATCCGGCCATATTCCCGTGTGAAATAGGCCACAGGATTTCCGGCTTCCTCGCCTTCAAGCGGAACCGTCCACAGCCGCTGGCCGCGCAGTGCCCCGAGGTACGCTGTGGCGCCAACAATTTCCAGCCCGCTGGGCGAGGATTCAGCGGTGGATGGCCACACCACTTTCGCGTCGCGGAATCCGTCCCGGTGCGGCGCCCCAGTGACCTGGGGCCAGCCATAATTGGCGCCCGGAAGGATCAGATTGAGTTCGTCGTTGACGTCAGGGCCGAATTCGCTGGCCCAGAAGCGCCCTTCACTGTCCCAAGCCAGTCCCTGGACGTTCCGATGGCCGAGACTGTAGACGGCATTGCCGAAAGGGTTGCCCGGCGCCGGGCGGCCTTCGGGCGTCAACCTCAGGATCTTTCCACCCAGCGCATTCGGGTCCTGCGGCTGCTCCCGGCGCTGCGAGTCGCCGGTCCCCACATAGAGGAGGCCGTCGGGTCCAAAGCGGATCCTGCCGCCGTTGTGCGTTGATGCTTTCGGGATGCCGGTGAAGATGACCTCCGGAGAGCCGATGGCGAATTTCCCGTCGCCGTCTGCCCTGAGGACCGCACGGGCAATCCGGTTGTCCCGCTCGGCCGTGAAGTAGAAGTAGAGCAAATTGTCCGAGGAAAAAGAGGGGGAGAGCGCGAGTCCGAGCAGGCCGCCCTCCCCGCCGGGAACTACTCCGGGAACCTCTCCGATGGTGGAGGACCGCCCGTCACGGACCGCCTTGAGCAGTCGGGAATCACGCTCCGAGATGACGGCCGTTCCGTCCGGCAGGAACACCGCTGCCCACGGGATCTGGAGCCCGAGGTCAAGTCGCTCCACCACAGCGGGCGCTCTCGCGGTGCCGCCGGTACCCGCACTCGTGCTGACTGTGGTGGGCGGCCCATTGGCATCACCTGTGCAACCGGTCAGGAGGAGCCCGAGGCAGACGGTCCACGCCGCAGGGGCGCGGCCGAACCTACTGGAACCGGGTCCGCCGCGGGGCCCGGAAGCCGGCAGCTTCGGCGTGGGCCGCTGATTCGAACCAGACTCCTGCGCGGGTCTGCTCATACTCCGGGTGCCCCTCTTCGTAATAGACCATGGAGTCCGCGTCACCTTTGACCGTGTAATCGGCCGGGCCGCTGCCGTCGGGGGACGGCGACGCCGACCCTTCACCATACGGGCGGTCCGCCGCCAGGTAACCCGCGGGTTCGGGGACTGATTCCGAGCCGACGGACGTGGGGGACTCTGCCTTGATGGCTTCGACCTCATCCACTTCGCCTGGACTGGCCTGGACGCGGTTGGATTCGGCCTGTTCGGCGGCCGTCGGCTCGTCCACCACAGCCTCTGCTGCTGCAGATTCAGCACCCGGCAGCGTGGGCGCATGTGGCCCGGTGTACTCGGGGCGATGGACCGGCCCGGACTGGCCTGCTTTGCCGGCGTCCGTGGGACCCCCGGCTGCACTACCCGCCGCAGGGGCGGTTGGGGCCGCTGTAGTCGGGGCCCCTGCATGGGAAGCGGGCGTTCCGCCGGCCTCAGACCATTGGGTCTCCCACTCGCCCTGGTCGCTGCTGACCTGAGATGGACCCGAAGCCTGGGCTGTGCCCGCGGACTGCGCGGCCCCTCCGCCCTGGGCTGCTTGGGCGCCGTGAACCTCAGTGGCGTCGTCAACAGCAGGCGGAACAGGGGCTTCCGGCATATCCCCGGCGCCCGGGGCGCCTGTTGGTGCAGGGGCTGCAATTGTCTCCGCGGATGTGGTCCCCGGTCCGGCTTCCGTCCGTTCCGGCGCAGGGGAATCCTGTTCACCAACCCGGCCGGCACCAGAGGGTTCGGGCAGCTCGGAGGCGTCATCCGCCGTCGTCGGTGGCACAGGGTCGGACGGCCGTCCAAAGCCTGCGGCAGTGGCGATCCCAGTGGTACCCGCGGCTTCCGCGGAAGCCGCGGCACTGCCTCCGGCCAGGGCGCCGTCCGCGCGGAAACCGGCCGGAGCTGCCGCTGACCTGTCGTCCTCGCCGGTGGACTTGGTGGAACTGCCGCGGTTCAGCAGCCACCAGACGACACCGACGATCAGCACGATCAGAATGATCCAGAAGACAAAATCCATATCAGGGCCCTTCAGTCCGGATGGCAGGGTTGCCGTTCACCTGACGGTACGTCGGGGCAAACGGGACTGTCTAGGTCTTCGGCAGGGAGCAGCCCGTCCGGCGGACAGTGAAGACGGCCCGAACAACGCAGCGGCAGTCCAGTAGCCTCTCTACATGGACTTCAAGAGGCTGCGGATTCTGCGCGAACTTGCCGACCGGGGCACTGTGGGCGCCACGGCCGAAGCCATGCACGTCACGCCATCGGCTGTGTCCCAGCAGCTCAAAACCCTGCAGGACGAGCTAGGTGTGGTCCTAATCGAGAAGGCCGGCCGGGGAGTCCGGCTGACCGAAGCCGGGCTGGCGATGGCCTCGGCCGCTGCGGATGTCTCAACAGCAATGGCCAGGGCGGAGGCCACCATCGATACGTACCGGCACGGCTGGCAGGCCCATGTGCGGGCCGCGTTCTTCCCCAGCGCGGCGGAGATGTTCCTGCCAGGACTCCTGCACCGGGTCAAGACCATCGCCGGCTTGCACTTTGAGGCCCATTTCGAGGACCCGGGAGTGGACGGTTTCGCAGGCCTCGCCGCCGACTATGACATCGTGCTGGCGCACAGCGTGGATGGCCCGGACGTGTTTTCCTCCCACGGGCTGATCGTGGTCCCGCTACTTAATGAGCCCTTGGACGTTGCCATGCAGTCAGGGCACGCCCTGGCGTCGAAACCCCGGCTGACCGCCCGGGATGTGGTGGGTTATCCCTGGATGGGGGTCCCCGAGGGGTTCCCCTTCGACGCCGTGCTGCGGCAGATCGAAAAGCAGGCCGGATCCACCGCGGTCCGGGCGCAGCTCTTTCCGGACCTGCGGGTGCTCGAGGCCTTGGTCAGCGCCGGACACGGACTCGCCCTGCTGCCCCGGTACACCGCGGTGGCAAACCAGGATCGTGGGTTTGTGCTCCGCCCGCTCGTGGGTGTGACAGCCCGCCGCAGCATCGTGGCCCTTGCCCGGCCCGACGTCGCGGCCCGGACCACTATCCGGAAGGTCCTGGACATGCTCCAGCAGGAAGCCGAGTCGGTTGCTGCTGGCCGCGGTCCAAGTGATTTCTGACACGTTCCGGGGGAGTCCCTGAGCTCCGATCTCAATATATGAGACGAGAGTCCACTATTTGATCGAAATATTCATGGAATTGGGCTTCACGGACCCTCCCGTGTCGTTGGCCTCCCAATCTGAGTCATAGACTTTGACGCATGAGTGAGGACACCCAGATCGCAACTGAAAACAAGCCTGACATCAAGCCCCGCAGCCGGGTCGTCACCGACGGAATCCACGCCGCCCCCGCGCGCGGCATGTTCCGAGCGGTCGGCATGGGGGACGACGACTTCGCCAAGCCGCAGATCGGCGTTGCGAGCTCCTGGAATGAAATTACTCCCTGCAACCTTTCCCTGAACCGTCTGGCCCAGGGCGCCAAGGAAGGCGTCCACGCAGGCGGAGGGTTCCCCATGCAGTTCGGCACCATCTCCGTCTCGGACGGCATCTCCATGGGCCACGAAGGCATGCACTTCTCCCTGGTTTCCCGCGAAGTCATCGCCGACTCCGTGGAAACGGTGATGCAGGCCGAGCGGATCGACGGCTCGGTCCTCCTGGCCGGGTGCGACAAATCCCTTCCGGGCATGCTGATGGCAGCCGCCCGCCTGGACCTCGCCAGCGTGTTCCTCTACGCCGGCTCCATCATGCCTGGCTGGGTCAAGCTCGAGGACGGCTCCGAAAAGGAAGTCACCCTCATTGACGCCTTCGAGGCCGTCGGGGCATGCGCCGCCGGCAAGATGAGCATGGAAGACCTCACGCGTATCGAAAAGGCCATCTGCCCCGGCGAAGGCGCCTGCGGCGGCATGTACACGGCCAACACCATGGCCTGCATCGGCGAAGCCCTCGGTATGTCCCTGCCGGGCTCCGCTGCCCCGCCCTCGGCAGACCGCCGTCGTGATGACTTTGCCCGCAAGTCCGGTGAAGCAGTGGTGAACCTCCTGCGCAAGGGCATCACCGCCCGGGACATCATGACCAAGAAGGCGTTTGAGAACGCCATCGCCGTGACCATGGCTTTTGGTGGCTCCACCAACGCTGTGCTGCACCTGCTGGCCATCGCCCGTGAAGCCGAAGTCGAGCTCTCCCTGGACGACTTCAACCGCATCGGCGACAAAATCCCGCACTTGGGAGACCTCAAGCCCTTCGGCCGCTACGTCATGACTGACGTGGACAAGATCGGCGGCGTGCCGGTCATCATGAAGGCACTGCTCGACGCCGGCCTGCTGCACGGCGACTGCCTCACCGTTACCGGCAAGACCCTCGCCGAGAACCTCGAGTCCATCAACCCGCCGGACCTCGATGGCAAGATCCTGCGCGCCCTGGACAACCCGATCCACAAGACCGGCGGCATCACTATCCTGCACGGTTCGATGGCACCCGAAGGCGCCGTGGTCAAGAGCGCCGGTTTCGACGCCGACGTCTTCGAAGGTACGGCCCGCGTGTTCGAGCGCGAACAGGGCGCCCTTGATGCGCTGGACAACGGCCAAATCCACGCCGGTGACGTCGTCGTCATCCGCTATGAAGGACCCAAGGGTGGGCCGGGCATGCGCGAGATGCTCGCCATTACCGGCGCCATCAAGGGTGCAGGCCTTGGCAAGGACGTGCTCCTGCTGACTGACGGCCGCTTCTCCGGCGGCACGACGGGCCTGTGCATCGGCCACGTAGCGCCGGAAGCCGTCGACGGCGGTCCCATCGCCTTTGTCAAGGATGGGGACCGGATCCGGGTCGACATCGCAGCCCGCAGCTTCGACCTGCTGGTCGACGCCGCAGAGCTCGAAGCCCGCAAGGAGGGCTGGGAGCCGCTGCCGGCCAAGTTCACCAAGGGCGTCCTCGCCAAGTACGCCAAGCTGGTCCACAGCGCCTCCACCGGGGCATACTGCGGGTAGTACACCGCAGCCGGTCGCCTGAACCCAACTGGGTAGCAGCAGATGTCGTTATGGGCCCTCAAAACGACACCTGCTGCTACCTAGTTGGGAGGGCGGCCGATTGGTGGACAATGGAGTCCACATGGTGAGATGCGTATCGTCGTCGTTGACATGCATCTCACGCAGAGGGAAAACTGATCGCATGATCGCATTCGTTACCGCCGGCATCGCTGCAGATGCAGTCGTCGTCCTTACCAAGCGCGTGGCACATTAGCCCCGGGTAACGAACCGTCACGCGCAACCCCTCGAAGAGCCACAAGGCTGAGGGGTTTTTTTATTTCCCGCAGTTCCCAAAAATACAGATGATCCACAAGGAAGAGTCCGATGAGCAAAGGATCGCCGATCAGCCCCTCGCTGATGGCTACAAAGTCCGCTGGAGCCCCCAAGGCCCCGGAACGCGCCGACCGAACGGCTGACCATGCCGCAGTCGTCGCTGATCTTGCCGCTGTCTCTCCTGTCCTTGGGCCGAACAACGTTGTACCCCCAACGGTGATGACCGGCTCGCAAGCTATCGTCCGCTCGCTCGAAGAACTCGGCGTCGACGATATTTTTGGTTTGCCTGGTGGCGCGATCCTGCCTACCTATGACCCCTTGATGGCCTCCAGCATGAATCACGTACTGGTCCGTCACGAACAGGGAGCCGGCCACGCCGCGCAAGGCTATGCCATGGTTACCGGCCGGGTGGGCGTTTGCATTGCCACCTCGGGCCCTGGTGCCACCAACCTCGTTACCGCCATCATGGACGCCCACATGGACTCGGTGCCCCTGGTGGCCATCACCGGCCAGGTGTCCAGCGGTGTAATCGGCACCGACGCGTTCCAGGAAGCCGACATTGTGGGCATCACCATGCCCATCACCAAGCACTCGTTCCTGGTGACGGACCCCAACGACATCCCTCACGTCATGGCTGAGGCGTTCCACCTGGCCTCCACCGGGCGTCCGGGGCCCGTGCTCGTTGATGTCGCAAAGGACGCCCAGCAGGGTCAGATGACCTTCTCCTGGCCGCCAAGGATCGACCTCCCCGGCTACCGGCCCGTGACGCGCGGACACAACAAGCAGGTCCGCGAAGCAGCAAAGCTCATCGCGGCGGCTACCAAGCCCGTCCTGTATGTCGGCGGCGGCGTCGTGAAGGCCCATGCCTCCGCGGAACTCCGAGAGTTGGCCGAGCTGACAGGCGCCCCCGTGGTCACCACACTGATGGCGCGCGGTGTTTTCCCGGATTCGCACCCTCAGCATGTGGGCATGCCTGGCATGCACGGCACGGTGTCGGCCGTCACTGCCCTCCAGCAGTCCGATCTCCTCATCACCCTGGGCGCCCGCTTCGACGACCGCGTCACAGGCGTACTCAAGACGTTCGCGCCGAACGCCAAGGTGATCCACGCGGACATCGATCCCGCCGAAATCTCCAAGAACCGCACGGCCGACGTCCCCATCGTGGGCTCCGTCAAGGAAATCATTCCAGAGCTCACCGAGGCCCTACGCTCGCAGTTTGAGGCCACCGGCACGCCGGACCTCACTACGTGGTGGGCGTTCTTGAACAACCTCAAGGAAACCTACCCGCTGGGCTGGACGGAACCGGAGGACGGGCTTTCCGCCCCGCAGCGCGTCATCGAGCGCATCGGCGCACTCACAGGCCCCGAAGGCATCTATGTGGCAGGCGTGGGCCAGCACCAGATGTGGGCTGCGCAGTTCATCAAGTACGAACGTCCGCACGCCTGGCTCAACTCCGGCGGCGCCGGCACGATGGGCTACGCGGTTCCGGCCGCCATGGGTGCCAAAGTGGGTGACCCGGACCGCGTGGTCTGGGCCATCGACGGCGACGGTTGCTTCCAGATGACCAACCAGGAACTGGCCACCTGTGCGATCAACAAGATCCCCATCAAGGTTGCAGTCATCAACAACTCATCGCTGGGTATGGTGCGCCAGTGGCAAACCTTGTTCTACGAGGGCCGATACTCCAACACCGACCTGAACACGGGCCATGAGACCGTCCGGATTCCGGACTTCGTTAAACTGGGGGAGGCGTACGGCTGTGCCTCGTTCCGCTGCGAGCGTGACGAAGACATCGACGCAACCATCCAGAAGGCCCTCGAGATCAACGACCGCCCCGTGGTCATCGACTTCGTGGTGAGCCCCGACTCCATGGTGTGGCCGATGGTGCCCGCCGGAGTAAGCAACGACCAGATCCAGGTTGCCCGCAACATGACCCCGGAATGGGAAGAGGAGGACTGATCATGAGCCGCCACACACTGTCCGTTCTGGTCGAAGACAAGCCCGGTGTACTGACCCGCGTCGCGAGCCTGTTCGCACGCAGGGCCTTTAACATCAATTCCCTGGCCGTCGGCCCGACGGAAGTCCTGGGCATGTCCCGGATGACCGTCGTCGTCGATGCCGACGGTGACCTCATTGAGCAGGTCACCAAGCAGCTCAACAAACTGGTCAACGTGATCAAGATCGTTGAGCTGACCTCCGAATCTTCCGTACAGCGAGACCACATCCTGGTCAAGGTACGTGCGGATGCCGCGACTCGCCTGCAGGTGACCCAGGCTGCAGACCTGTTCCGTGCTTCAGTGGTTGACGTCTCCACAGACTCCGTGGTCATTGAAGCCACCGGCCACCCCGAAAAGCTCACCGCACTGCTGTCAGTGCTTGAGCCCTTCGGCATCCGCGAAATTGTGCAGTCCGGCACCTTGGCCGTTGGACGGGGATCCCGCTCCATGAGTGACAGGGCCTTGCGCAGCGCTTGAAACTGGCGGGGTACCGCCCCGCTATGCAGCGCAATGCCCGTGCAGTACCGCAACACCACAGACTGTCTACCCAGAGAAACCACTCAAGAGGAGTTACCCAAGTGACTGAAATGTTCTACGACGACGACGCCGACCTGTCGATCATCCAGGGTCGCAAAGTTGCGATTGTCGGCTACGGTTCCCAGGGCCACGCCCACGCGCTGAACCTGCGCGACTCCGGCGTCGAAGTTACCATCGCCCTGAAGGAAGGCTCTTCCTCCATCGCCAAGGCTCAGGACGCCGGCTTCACGGTCAAGAACGTGGCCGACGCCGCCGAGTGGGCAGACGTCATCATGATCCTGGCACCGGACCAGCACCAGCGTTCGATCTTCAACGACTCCATCAAGGACAAGCTGACCCCGGGCAAGGCACTGGCCTTCGCACACGGCTTCAACATCCGCTTCGGCTACATCGAGGCCCCGGAGGGCGTTGACGTCATCCTGATCGCCCCGAAGGCTCCCGGCCACACCGTGCGCCGCGAGTTCGAAGCCGGCCGCGGCATCCCCGACATCATCGCCGTCGAGCAGGACGCATCAGGCGCTGCATGGGACCTGGCCAAGTCCTACGCCAAGGCAATCGGCGGCACCCGCGCCGGCGTCATCAAGACCACCTTCACGGAAGAAACCGAAACCGACCTCTTCGGTGAGCAGTCCGTCCTGTGCGGCGGCGTCTCCCAGCTGGTCCAGTACGGCTTCGAAACCCTCACTGAAGCCGGCTACCAGCCGCAGATCGCCTACTTCGAGGTGCTGCACGAGCTCAAGCTCATCGTTGACCTCATGTGGGAAGGCGGCATCGCCAAGCAGCGCTGGAGCGTCTCCGACACCGCAGAGTACGGCGACTACGTTTCCGGCCCGCGCGTCATCACCCCGGAGGTGAAGGAAAACATGAAGGCTGTCCTCGCGGACATCCAGAACGGCGCCTTCGCCAAGCGGTTCATCGAGGACCAGGACAACGGCGGTGTGGAGTTCAAGGCGCTGCGCGCCAAGGCAGAGCAGCACCCGATCGAAGCTGTCGGCCGTGAACTGCGCGGTCTGTTCTCCTGGCAGCAGCAGGACGAGGACTACGTAGAGGGCTCAGCAGCCCGCTAAGGCTGCGCCCCCACGCGCCTTTCACGGCGCGCCAGTGAGGCCGGGTTCACACTTAACAATGTGAGCCCGGCCTTTCCGTCAGCCTAGACTTGACTTATCCCCAGGACTGCAACGCAGAGGATCAACCGTGTCAAAACCCGTAGTACTGCTCGCCGAAGAACTTTCGCCCGCCACGATCGAGGCCCTGGGCCCGGACTTCGAGATCCGCCAGACGGACGGCGCCGACCGGTCCCAGCTGCTCTCCGCCATCGCCGATGTGGATGCCATCCTGGTCCGCTCTGCCACGCAGGTGGACGCCGAAGCCATCGCCGCAGCGAAGAACCTGAAGGTCATCGCTCGTGCCGGCGTCGGCCTGGACAACGTGGATATCAAGGCTGCAACGCAGGCAGGTGTGATGGTGGTCAACGCCCCCACCTCGAACATCGTCTCCGCTGCAGAACTGACGGTAGGCCACATCCTGAGCCTGGCACGGCACATCCCGCAGGCCAGCTCCGCCCTTAAAGGCGGTGAATGGAAGCGCTCGAAGTACACGGGCATCGAACTCTTCGAGAAGAAGGTCGGCATCATCGGCCTCGGCCGCATCGGCGCCCTGGTCGCCGCCCGCCTGCAGGGCTTCGACACCGAAATCCTCGCCTACGACCCCTACATCACCTCGGCCCGCGCGGCGCAGCTCGGCGTCAGGCTGGTCAGTCTCGACGAGCTCCTGAGCCAGTCCGACTTCGTCACCATCCACATGCCCAAGACCCCTGAAACCGTTGGCATGCTCGGCGCGGACGCCTTCACCAAGATGAAGTCCACCGCCTACGTCGTGAACGTCGCCCGTGGCGGACTGGTGGATGAGGAAGCCCTCTACGCCGCGCTCCAGGACAAGCAGATCGCCGGCGCAGCCGTGGATGTCTTCGTCAAGGAACCCAGCACCGATCTGCCGTTCTTCACCCTGGATAACGTAATCGTGACTCCGCACCTGGGTGCCTCCACCGATGAGGCACAGGAGAAGGCTGGCGTTTCGGTCGCCAAGTCCGTGCGCCTGGCGTTGGCCGGAGAATTGGTTCCGGACGCCGTCAACGTCGCCGGCGGGGTCATTGCCCCCGACGTCCGCCCGGGCATCCCGCTGATCGAGAAGCTGGGCCGGATCTTCACCGCGCTGACCCACGCCTCGCTGACCCAGATCGACGTCGAGGTTGCCGGCGAAATTGCTGCGCTGGACGTCAAGGTCCTCGAACTCGCAGCCCTGAAGGGCATCTTCGCCGATGTCGTGACCGAGCAGGTCTCCTACGTCAACGCCCCGGTCATTGCCGAACAGCGCGGCATCAACACCCGCCTGATCACCACGCCGGAAGCAGAGGACTACCGCAACGTCCTGACCATCAGGGGCGCGCTGAGCGACGGCTCACAGATCTCCGTTGCGGGTACCCTCACCGGGCCTAAGCAGGTTGAGAAGCTCGTGGGCCTCAACGGCTACGACGTAGAGATTCCCATCAGCGAGCACCTTGTGGTGGTGGCCTACTCCGACCGTCCCGGCGTGATCGGCACCATCGGTCATATCCTGGGCATGAACAACATCAACATCGCCGGAATGCAGGTTGCGCGCCAGGCGGAGGGTGGCCAGGTCCTGGCCCTTCTGACGATCGACAGCTCCGTGCCGCAGCAGGTGCTGGACGCCATCAAGGCAGGCATCGGCGCCGAAATGGTCCGCGAAGTGGACCTCGAGGACTAGCATCCCCAGCATGTGAACTACGCGTGACCTCGACTTAACGTCGGCCACGTATGATTGGCCGGTCTGCTTACAATGGCTAGGTCCTGATTCAGGACCGGGCCGGCAGGCCGGCCAATACTTTACGCACACCAGGCAGGAAACCAATCCTCACGTCCGTCAACCGCGGATGATGGTGTGCGCACGCAATCCAGGTTTCAGGGAGCCCAATGAACGCCGTCCAGAGGTTCATCAGAAGCAAAGTGCTGCTGCTGACCGCGGCCATCTTGATCGCAGCCATGTGCTTGTCGGTCCTCGTCCAAGGCCAGTCGCAGGCCGCACTTAACAGGACCGTGGATGAGAACTCACGCGGACTTTACGATGTTCTGGTCCAGGCCAAAGCGGGATCCGGCGCGCTGATGCAGCCGGAAATCGCCAGCGGCAGCGGCGGCATCAGCTTCGAACAGCTGGAGTCCATCCGCGACCTGACAGGCACGTCGGTGGCAGCGCCCATCAGCCTGGTCTCGCGAGTGACCCAGAACCTTGAAGCACCGAGGCTGGACGCCATGGACTACCTCGGCTACAACGCCGGGCTCGCGGGCACCGCCACAGCTGACCAGGCCGCGGGTGCGACCTCGCCGGACAAGTGGCCGGCCGCAGAATCGGTCCTGAGCGACACCGCCAAGAAGTACCGCCTCACGGCCAGCGCCGTCAGCTCCGACGGCGTCTCCGAGCAGACCCTCTTCAAATCCACGGCAGAAGGCAGCCTCGGCAAGGCCAAGCTCGTGGAGGAACAGGCCGCCGGAGGAAGCAGCATCCGCATTGCCGCCCCCAAGGACGAAACCGGGATCAAGTTCCCTGACCCGGCCGGCGGCTCCGAGCACAACCTCTTTAATCTTTCCGTGTCGCTGCCCTTGTCGCCCGAAGTAACGGAGTCCGTCGTCGCCGTCGATCCTGTGGCCGAACGTGCGCTGCTGGGTTCGGCTGGTGACTTCCTGGCTCCGTTGGAGAAGGCGCCGCCCGCCGATGCCCGCAACGCCGGGGCCATTGGCCGTCACTTCGAAAGCCTCTTCACCAACGGCATCAGCACGGAAGAGCTGGCGGAGGGCCCTGACTTCCTGGGCGTTAAGCTCAAGTACTGGGCACCCCTGATGACCCAGTACCAGCAGGCAAAGCGTAACGGACAGCTCACGGCGGACTCACAGGCCATCCCCTTGATTGTCCGTTCGGGCACATCCCTTGACCTGAAGTACAACGTCAAGATCGAAGAGATCGACGACTCCGGCAAGGTGGTCAAGGAGGTCGGGACTGCCTCCCGTTCCCTGGACAAGGACTACCTTCCGTTCGTGTCCAAGGATCCCTTCGCGCTGTCCTGGCCCGGTTCAACCGATCACTCGTCCGTCCTTGGCAACCAGGGCAACTTCAACCAGGGCCTTTACACACCGGCCACCTGGAGCACCGACTTTGCCGCCGCGCCGAAGTACACCGATGGCGAAACCGCGGCCAACGGCGCCGTCGAAAAGTCGGCCGTTCCCGGCGAGTGGGTGACCGTTAACAGGCTGCCTGAGAAGACACCGTCCGGCGGTCCGGTGGATCAGACCCAGCGTGAGCCCGTGGATGAGCGCTCGTACCGCGAAAACCTGGAGACGGGGGAGAAGCTGGCGGCGCCCCTCGCGATGGTCTACGGAACCTTTGACCCGTCAGCTGTGGCAAAGGCAGCCGGCGACGTCAACCGGCTCCCACTGGGCGGCTACGACCCCACGCCGTTCACCCTGACCAAGGACGCGGACGGCAAGGACGTCACGGCTACCGAACTTGAGCCCTCCCTCAGCGCCACCGGCCTGGCGAGCCAGTCGGCTGGTGCAATCACCGATTACTACGGCCTCGCCGCTGCCCGCGGTTATAAGGACAACGCCGCTGTCATCGACGCTGTGCGGGTCCGGGCCAAGGCCCCCGGAAGCTGGAAGCAGGCACAGCCCGACGTCGAAAAGCTGGCCAGTGAGATCCGCGAGATGGGCCTGGAAGCCACTGTTGTTGCCGGCTCCGCCCGCGAGGATGCCAGCATCTTCGTTCCCGGCTACTCCAAGGATGGCGCCGGCAAGGAATCGGCCCTGGGTACCGTCCAGCAGTCCTGGGTACGGCAGAACGCCGCCGACGCCGTTTCCGGTTCGCTGACCGGAACCAACGTCACCCTGTTGTTCCTGACGCTTTGCGGAGCTGCCCTGCTGACAGGCGCCTCCACCGTCAGCTACATCCGCAAACGCAAGAGTGAAGCCGGAACCTTGCGCGCCATGGGTTGGACCCAGAGGCGGATCCGCAGCTGGGTGCTGGAGGAATTCGGCGTTGGTGCCGCGCTCCTCGCCGTGGCGGGAATCGTCCTGAGCGTTGTGAGCTGGAGCCTGACAACGGTCATCGTGTCCGCATCAGTCCTCGTGCTGTATGCGGCAGCAGCCTTCTTCGCGGCGCAGCAGCTGCGGCACCGTGACGTTGTGGACCAGGAACCGCAGCACGACGAGCGCCTGATCCCGGTGGATTCTCCCTTGACGTTCGCCAACAGGCAGCTCAGCACCAACAAGTTCAACACGCTCTCGCTGGCCGTCGCCGTGGGTGTCTTCGGGGCCGCTGTTGGCGGGTTGATCGCACTGCTCATCGACATCCCACGGGCCGCCGGCGCAAGCGCACTGAGCGGACTCGCCGCTGCCAGCGTCGCCTTCCCCAGCATCCTTTTGGCCCTTTCGGGCGTGATTGTGGGACTCGTGCTCACTTTGGTGACCGGACGGTTTGAGCTCAACGCGAAACGCCAGTACCTTGGCATCCTTGAAGCCATGGGCTGGAATCCGGACATGCTCCGCCAGGTCCGTCTGTTCGAAAACGCCCTGGTGGGCACGGTGGCGCTGCCGCTGGGCGTGCTGGGCGCGCTGGGCATCGGGCTCCTCCTTGCCCCCTATGCCGCCCTGTGGGCCGGAGTCGCCGGCCTCGTGGCTGTACTTTGCTGGATACCGATTGCAACGAAAGTGGTCCAATGACAAACGAGACGAATGTTCACCGGAGCCGGAGGTCCGGCTCGGTTGAGGCGCCCCTGCAGACCCGTGCCAACACCATCGTCAAGGCCTCGGACCACGGGACTCCGCTGGAACTGAGCGACATCACCATTCGGTATGGCGGGGGCAAGGGCGGTGCGGAGGCTGTCAGCGTTGTCGAAGGCTTTGACCTGACGCTGCACGCTGGCGAGATGCACTGTGTCGCCGGCCGAAGCGGATCCGGCAAGACCAGCATCCTGACCGTGGGCGCGGGCCTGACGCTGCCGACGTCGGGCCGGGTCTTCTGGGAAGGTGATTCGCTCGAAAGCATGGGCGACGACGAAATCGCCGACCGCCGTCGGGCCCTGATCGGCTACGTGGACCAAGGCGGGGCACTGATCGACGGCATGAGCGCGCTGGAAAACGTGCTCCTGCCGGCCGTGCCCGACGGCGAGGTGGAGCAGCGCCGCGACATGGCCAAGGACCTGTTGGACCTCGTTGGGCTCGGCCGCCGGATGAGGCACCGCCCCGCACAGCTCTCGGGCGGCGAACGCCAACGTGTGGCCATTGCCCGTGCGCTGATCCTGGGCACCCGTGTCCTGGTGGTGGACGAGCCGACCGCAAGCCTGGACAGGGCATCCGCCAACCGCATCATCAGCATCCTCAAAGACACCACTAACGACGGAATCGCAGTGCTGGTCGCTTCACACGACCACGAACTGGTCCGCCTGAGCGATACGCTGACTGAACTTATCTAGCCCGTCCCTTCGCACCAAAGGTACCGTCCGCACGTGACTGCTCCAGAGAAAACCCCGTTCTACATCACCACTGCCATCACGTACCCCAACGGGGTGCCCCACATCGGCCACGCGTATGAGTACATCGCCACCGATGCCATGGCGCGGTTCAAGCGGTTGGACGGTTATGACGTGATGTTCCTGACCGGCACGGACGAACACGGCATGAAGATCGCCCAGACGGCCGAAAAGGAAGGCATCACTCCCAAGGAGCTGGTGGACCGCAACGCCGAGGTCTACAAGGCTGCGCACTCCGCCCTGGGTATCACCTATGACCGGTTTATCCGCACCACGGACGAGGACCACTACGCCGCCTCGCAGGCCATCTGGAAGAAGATGGAAGCCAACGGCGATATTTACCTGTCCAAATATGAGGGCTGGTACTCCGTCCGCGACGAAGCTTTCTACGTTGAGGACGACACCGTGGTCAAGGACGACGGCGTGCGCTACTCGAAAGAGACCGACACCGAGGTGACCTGGACTGCGGAGGAGAGTTACTTCTTCCGGCTGTCCGCCTACCAGGACCGCCTTCTGGCGCTGTATGAGGCCCAGCCCGAATTTGGCGCGCCGCAGTCCCGGTTCAACGAGGTCATCAGCTTCGTAAAGCGCGGCCTCGAAGACCTGTCCATCAGCCGAACCACCTTCGACTGGGGCGTTCCCGTCCCGGGCAACGACAAGCATGTGATGTACGTCTGGGTGGACGCCCTCACGAACTACCTCACGGGTGTGGGCTACCCCGATGTCGACTCGGAATCGTTTAGGAAGTTCTGGCCCGCCGACGTCCACGTCATCGGCAAGGACATCTCGCGCTTCCACGCCATCTACTGGCCAGCCTTCCTGATGAGCGCCGGGCTGGAACTGCCCAAGCGGGTCATGATCCACGGCTTCCTGCACAACAACGGCGTCAAGATGTCCAAGTCACTCGGCAACGTCGTGGCGCCCGCAGACTTCGTGGCGCAGTACGGCCTGGACCAGGTACGGTTTTTCTTCCTCCGCGAGGTCCCGTTCGGCGCCGACGGCAGCTACAACCACGAAGCCATCGTGGGGCGCATGAACTCCGACCTCGCCAACAACTTCGGAAACCTTGCTCAGCGGTCACTGTCCATGGTGGCCAAGAACTGCGAAGGCCAGGTACCGGTACCCGGTACCTTCACCGCTGCGGATACGGCGATCCTGGAGCAGGCCAACGGGTTGCTTGAGGCGGCACGGGCCGCCTTCGAAAAGCAGGAGTTCAGCCGCGCCCTTGAGGCCATCTGGGCCGTCCTGGGAGACACCAACGCCTACTTTGCGGACCAAGCGCCCTGGGTCCTGCGCAAGACCGACGTCGAACGCATGAACACGGTGCTGTACGTGACGCTGGAAGTGCTGCGGATTGTGGCTATCCTCGCGCAGCCGGTCATGCCCACCGCCACGGCCGCGCTGCTGGATACACTCGGCCAGCCCGACGGCGCGTCCCGGCAGTTCTCCGCGCTCACCACACCGATTGCTGCAGGAACGCCGCTGCCCGCTCCGGCCCCGGTTTTCCCCAAGTACGAGGAGCCCACCGAGGCCTAGCATCACGGACGCTCTCTCACTTCCTTTTCCGAGGTGAGAGAGCGTTTGCCGTTAAGGTGCAGGAAGTGGGAGAGGGCCGCCCCGAAACGTGCACGAACCGGGAGCGTCCCGGGGTTTCGAATAATGAGACGGTTTGACCAGAATGTGGATGACTTGGCTACCCTGAAATCATGAGCGCATCCACCATCAATCTCGCTGTCATTCCCGGTGACGGCATTGGCCCCGAGGTCATTGCCGAGGCACTGAAGGTCCTCGAAAAGGCCGTCGCCGCCGAAGGTGTTGACCTCGAGCAGCACCACTACAAGCTCGGGGCCGAACACTGGCTGGCCACGGGGGAGACCCTTCCGGATGAGGTCCTGGAGGACCTGCGGACGCGCGACGCGATTCTCTTCGGCGCGGTTGGTGCAGCACCCGGCGACACCCGGATCCCGTCCGGCATCATCGAGCGGGAGATGCTGCTCAAGCTCCGCTTCAGCCTGGACCACTACGTCAACCTGCGGCCATCCCGGCTCTTTGGCACGGTGGGAAGCCCGCTGGCCAACCCTGGAACCATCGATTTCATTGTCGTCCGTGAAGGAACCGAGGGCCCCTACGTCGGCAACGGCGGCACGCTGCGCGGCGGCACTCCGCACGAAGTAGCCACCGAAGTCTCACTGAACACCGCCCACGGCGTGGAGCGTGTGGTCCGGGATGCCTTCCGCCGTGCCAGCGCACGCGAACGCAAGCACGTCACCCTTGTCCACAAGCACAACGTCCTGGTCTTCGCCGGCCACCTGTGGAAGCGGACAGTTGAGGCGGTGGCCAAGGAATTCCCCGAGGTCACCCACGACTACCTGCACGTAGACGCGGCCACGATCTTCATGGTCACCGATCCGTCGCGTTTTGACGTGATCGTCACGGATAACCTCTTCGGTGACATCCTGACGGACCTCGCCGCGGCCATCACCGGCGGCATCGGGCTGGCCGCCTCGGGCAACATCAACATGGACCGCACCGCGCCCTCCATGTTCGAACCCGTCCACGGTTCCGCACCGGACATCGCCGGGCAGCAGAAGGCGGACCCCACTGCCGCCATCCTGTCAGCGGCACTTCTGCTGGACCACCTCGGCTACACCGAGGCGGCCCGGAAGATCGAAGCGGCGGTCATAACCGACGTCGAAAACCGCGACGGCGGCTCCCGCACCACCAGTGCCATCGGAGATGCCATCGCTGCAGCGCTCTAGGCCGTGCCCTAGAGACTCGGTTAACCGGCGTAAGCTAGTTTCGAATCACCAAATGCTGCCCTGGGGTTCAAGGATGAACCACATCCACAGGCAGCCGATCGTGGAGGAACCATGACTCAGACCGCCCATGGCGTCGAATTCAACCAGCAGCCCTCGGCAACCCCGAAGTCCGCTGAAGAGCGTGCAGCCATCCTGGCCAACCCAGGGTTTGGCAACTACTTCACCGACCACACCGCCATCGTCGACTACAGCGTCGACGAGCACGGCGAGGGCGGCTGGTACGACCCCCGGGTCGAGGCCTACGGACCGATTTCGCTGGACCCGTCCGCGGCAGTCTTGCACTATGGCCAGGAGATCTTCGAAGGTCTCAAGGCCTACCGCCACGCCGACGGATCCATCTGGACGTTCCGCCCTGAAGCCAACGCCGCCCGCCTGAACAAGTCCGCCCGCCGCTTGGCCCTGCCGGAGCTTCCCGTGGAGTACTTCCTGGGCGCCATCCGCGAGCTGGTTGCCGCAGACAAGGAATGGGTTCCGGCCGGCGATGGCGAGGCCCTGTACCTGCGTCCGTTCATGATCGCCACCGAGGCTTTCCTGGGTGTTCGTGCGGCGCGTGAAGTGTCATTCCGCGTCATTGCTTCCCCGGCCGGCAACTACTTCGGCGGCGAACTGAAGCCCGTTTCCATCTGGATTTCCCGTGAGTATGCACGCGCAGGCCGCGGCGGCACGGGAGCGGCAAAGTGCGGTGGCAACTACGCGGCCTCGCTTATCGCCCAGCAGGAGGCAGAGGCCAACGGCTGCAAGCAGGTGCTGTTCCTGGACCAGTTCAATGACAACGCCGTTGAAGAGCTCGGCGGCATGAACGTCTTCTTCGTGATGAAGGACGGCTCCCTGGTCACTCCCGCCCTCACCGGCACCATCCTCGAGGGCGTCACCCGGATGTCAGTCATCCAGGTGGCCAAGGACATGGGACGCAACGTCACCGAACGCAAGATCACCCTGGACGAGTGGCGTGACGGCGTGGCTTCCGGCGAGATCACCGAGGTGTTCGCCTGCGGAACCGCTGCTGTTATCACTCCCATTGGCGTGCTGAAGGACGCCACGGAGTTCATTGGCTCCGAAGACGCCAAAGCGGGGGAGACCACCATGGCCATCCGCGAGCAGCTTTTGGGCATCCAGACCGGCGCCCTGCCAGACACGCACGGCTGGCTGACCCGCCTGGCCTAGCCGGGATACAGCGCAAGAGAAAGGTACGACGGCGGCTGGCCGGCACTGCGGTACGTCAAGCGCAGTGCCGGGCAACCGCCGTCGTTCTTCCCTTTCTGCAGGCAAAGCCGGCCCCGGGCATCAGCGTCGCGCGGCCTTCCGGGCAGCGTTCTTGAGCGCCTTGCGGGACACCGGCTTCAGGGCCTTGCGGGCAGCTTCGTCCTTGAGGGCCTGGTTACGGCGGGCGTCTATCATGTCGTTCCACAGCGTCGTTGCGAAGGTGCCGCCATCCTGCGCGTACACATCATAGGGATAGCCCGCAAAAATGGACGGCGTGGTGCTGCCTGTGGGCAGTTCCCTGCCCGTTGCCGTCGCGACGGCGTCCGCGACGGCCCAGGTCCGCGTCAGATGGTGGACCAGGTTTTCCTGGACAAAAACGTTCGCATCGCTGGAGGCAGCAGCGCGTCTGAGGAGTGCAGCCAGGTCATCCGCCAGGAAGGTGGCCGCCTGTTCTTCGACGGGTGTTGGACGTGACCGGAAATCCTCCGCGACGCCTTCCACCGCCTCGCTCCAGTCGGACGTCCCGCGGAACGTCCGCCATGTGGGAAACCACACGATGGCTCCAGTCGCGTGGTTATGGATGTGCTGCAGACCGCTGTTTTTCTCGGTGGCAGCGTGGTCATGGCCAGCTGAGTCAGCTTCGGCGATGAGGTCTGCAATGGTGCGGGGTGTGTCGCTCATGTGTCCGGTTCCGGCTTTCCTGATGGAGATCTTGTGCTCTTCATGGTGGTCAACCCGGTTTGTTGGCTGTTCTATTCCGGCGGCGTGACCGGTGCCGGAGCCGCGGCTGGTGCAAAGATGGGTTTGTGACTTCAGCTTCCAGCCCTGGCCTGCAGCGCAGCTCTGCCTTGACGCAGTTCGTCCTTGCCCCCAATCCAGGACCCATGAGCCTGGAGGGCACCAACTCCTACGTATTACGGGGTGGCGGTAGCCCGTCCGCTGTTGTCGTGGACCCCGGCCCGCTGGACGAACAGCATCTTCAGGCGCTGGCGGCTGCTGGACCCGTCGAACTCATCCTGGTCACGCACCGGCACGCGGACCACACGGCCGGTTCAGCCGCGCTGCATCAGCTGACGGGCGCGCCGGTCCGAGCCGCCGAACCCGCCCACTGCCATGGCGGCGGGTCGCCCCTCCTGGACGGCGAGATCGTCGTGATGGCGGGCCTGGAAATCCGGGTCCTGGCCACACCCGGCCACACCTCTGATTCCGTCTGTTTCCACCTTCCCGACGACGGCGGCCGCGGTTCCGTGCTGACCGGCGACACCATCCTGGGCCGCGGCACCACCATGCTGGACTACCCGGACGGGACGCTCGGGGACTACCTTGCCTCGCTGGACAGGCTGGAAGCGCTGGGGGCCGCAACGGTCCTGCCTGCCCACGGGCCCGTGCTGCCGTCCCTGGAGGCGATCGTCCGCGACTACCGAGGCCACCGGCACGAACGCCTCGACCAGATCCGGGCCGCACTGGACCGGCTGGGCCGCAACGCCGCTGTCAGTGACGTCGCCGACGCCGTGTATTCCGACGTCGGACCATCTGTGCGGCGTGCGGCCGAAATGTCTGTCGCAGCGCAGCTGGACTACCTGCGCGGAGGCGCCGGGCACCGTTGAATGCGCCGGGCCGCACGGCCGAAGACTGTAGGCTGGGAACCATGCGTATTGCCAGGTTTGTAGTCGATTCTGATCCCCTTTACGGCATTGTGGAGGGCCAGCCAGGCAGTGAGGAAATCACTGTCATCCACGGTGACCCGTTCTTTAACGGCGTGGAGCGTACGGCGGTCCACCACAAGCTCGAAGACGTCCGCCTGCTCGCGCCGATCATTCCCCGCAGCAAGGTGATTGGCGTTGGCCGCAACTTCGTGGAGCATGCCCATGAACTCGGCAACGAGGTGCCTGCCCATCCGCTGCTCTTTCTGAAGCCCAACACGTCCGTGGTGGGCCCGAACGACCCCGTTGTGCTGCCTGAATTTTCCGAGGAAGTCTCCTTCGAGGCGGAGCTGTGCGTGGTCATTGGCCGGATCTGCAAGGACGTCCCGGAGGAACGCGTCGACGACGTCATCTTCGGGTACACATGCGGTAACGACCTCACCGCCCGGGATGTCCAGAAAACGGACCTGCAGTGGGCGCGTGCCAAGGGCTTTGACACATCGGCGCCGCTGGGGCCGTGGATCGAGACCGAACTGGACACCGAGGACCTCCAGATCCAGGGCCGGCTCAACGGCGAGCTGCGGCAGGACGGCAGTACCAGCCAAATGATCCGCAGCGTCCGGGAACTGGTGTCCATCGTCTCGCAGGCCTTCACCCTGCTGCCGGGGGATGTCATCATGACCGGGACTCCTGCCGGGGTGGGCCTGGTGCAGGCCGGCGACCGCTATGAAGTGGAGATCGAAGGGATCGGGCGGCTGTCCAACCCCATCGTGCGCCGCTGACGGTCCGCCCAACCCAAGGGTCCCGGGACGGAGCAGCAGGGCAGGCAGCAGGCGGTAAAGTTGGAGCCACTATGACTACTGCTTCTGCGTCGAACCCTGCCTCCGTCCCCACCGTTACCGCCGACACCCCCGTGCGTGTCCGGTTCTGCCCCTCACCCACCGGGACGCCGCACGTGGGCCTGATCCGCACGGCCCTGTTCAATTGGGCCCACGCCAAGCACACCAAGGGCACGTTTGTGTTCCGCATCGAGGACACGGACGCAGCACGCGACTCGGAAGAGAGCTACCAGCAGTTGCTGGAAGCCCTGAAATGGCTGGGGATCACTTGGGAAGAGGGCGTTGAGGTCGGCGGTCCGCACGAGCCGTACCGTCAGTCCCAGCGGCTGGACCTCTACAAGGACGTAGTCGCCAAGCTCCTTGAAGCGGGTTACGCCTACGAGTGCTACTCCTCGCCGGAGGAAGTCGAGGCACGCCACCGTGCCGCCGGACGCGACCCCAAGCTCGGTTACGACAACTTTGACCGGGAACTCAGCGAAGATCAGCTCGCGGCGTTCAGGGCCGAGGGCCGCCAGCCGGTCCTGCGCGTCCGGATGCCTGACGAGGACGTCGTTTTCACTGACCTGGTCCGCGGCGACATCACGTTCAAAGCCGGAAGTATCCCGGACTACGTCATCGTTCGTGCTGACGGATCCCCGCTGTATACGCTGGTGAACCCCGTAGACGACGCCCTGATGGGGATCACGCACGTGCTGCGCGGCGAGGACCTCCTGTCCTCCACCCCCCGCCAGGTGGTGCTGATCCGCTACCTGATGGACATCGGCGTCGCCAGCTACCTGCCGCTCTTTGGCCACCTCCCGTACGTGATGGGTGAGGGCAACAAGAAGCTGTCCAAGCGTGACCCGCAGTCCAACCTGTTCCTGCTGCGCGATCGTGGATTCATTCCCGAGGGCCTGCTGAACTACCTCTCACTGCTCGGCTGGAGCCTTTCGGCCGATGAGGACATCTTCACCGTGGACCAGTTGATTGAATACTTTGACGTCAAGGACGTCCTGGCCAACCCGGCGCGGTTCGACATCAAAAAGGCCGAGGCCATCAACGGCACCCACATCCGCATGCTCGACCCGGAAGACTTCCGTGACCGGCTTGTGCCGTACCTGCGCACTGCAGGCTTCGTGGGGGAGCAGCCCACAGCGCGCCAGGAGGAAATCCTTACCGAAGCCGCGCCGCTGATCCAGGAACGCATCACGTTGCTGGGCGAGGCGCCGGAGATGCTGGGATTCCTGTTCAAAGCAGACGATGCCATCGACGTCGCCGACGACGCCCGCAAGGGCATGCCGGAGAATCTCAGCGAGGTCCTCGAGGCCGCCATCGCGGCGCTGGAGCCCATTGCGGAGTGGAACCCTGAGAACATCCAGGCCGCCCTGAAGCAGGCCCTCGTGGAGGACTTGGGGATCAAGCCACGGCTGGCGTTCGGTCCGGTCCGGACAGCCATCTCCGGGCGTCGGATCTCGCCGCCCTTGTTCGAGTCCATGGTGATCCTCGGCAAGGACTCCTCCCTTGCCCGGCTCCGCACCTTCCGCGGCTGATGGCTTCTCCCGGCCAGCGAGCTGAGGGTTTCCTTGAGACGCCGTTCGGCACCATCAGGGGGATTCTCTTCGACATAGATGACACCCTGGTGGACCTTGAATACGCCATGACCACCGCCCTGCGCGAGGTCAGCGAACACCTCCTTCCTGGCCTGGACCAGGCCGGCTGGGAGCGGTTCGGCAGGATCTTCACGCACGAAACCACCCACTACTACGACCGCTACCTGGCCGGGGAACTGACCTTCAACGACCAACGGCTGCTTCGTGGCCGCGCGGCCCTGGGCCATTTCGGCGTGGACCTTGCCGACGGCGAGGAGGCACACCAATGGCTGAGCGCGTACGGCCGGATCCAGCCTTCCTATGTCAGGGCTTTTGACGACGTTGCTCCGCTGCTTGATCTCCTGGATGAGGCAGGCGTCCCGTACGGTGCCGTGAGCAACAACGTGCACGATTATCAGCGGGCCAAACTGGACGGCGCCGGCCTGGAACGCATCATGCGGCTCGTGGGCACCGACACTGTCGGTGTAGCAAAGCCCCAGCCGGCGATTTACCTCGAGGGCGTACGACTCCTGGGGACCGAACCCGGGGACACGCTTTTTGTTGGCGACAACCGGCTGCTTGACGCCGAAGGGGCGACGGCGGCCGGTTTGCTGGGCGTTTGGCTCAACAGGGTGGGTGAACCGTCTCAGGGGTTTGAGGGCGACATGATCTCGTCGCTGGAGCAGATCAGGAGCTAGATCCAGCCAGCGTTTTGCGCTGGCGCGACGGCCGTTCCACGGCCCAAGTGGTGGGAACTGAGAACCCGAGTAGAGCGTGGGCCCTCGTGCAAGTGTCGGCCACTGCTTTTGCAAGTAATTCTCCGGCTAGCCCGAAATGTGACAATCCAAATTGGAGTAGTCACCACGCGTGTCTCAATATGCGCGCCTTCATAGACTCGAAATTCCTAGGGATGCATTAAACGCAGGCGTCTTCGCAGCCATTTCCTGTCTGCGGGTCATAGCCAGCGACCGTGATCGTTCGGCATCGTTGATTGACTCGATGCTCAATGAGCCGTTCCCTGTTGTGCCCTGATGTCTGTGCCTTTCCGTCCTTGGGTTGGCATGAGCGTTGACCCTGAGCCGCACTGGTATCCGGGGGTTCTCGATGTACGAGCAGTCATCCACCGAAGAGCGAAAAAGCAGTGCCCCGAGGGAGGCCCGGCGAGTCGCCGTCCGTGCCGCCGGAGCTGTTGCAGGCCTCGGCTTCAAATCCTGCTTGGCAGCGGCCACTGTTCTGGTCATCACCCTGGGTGGCCTTCTTGCTCCGCCTGCATTTGCTGCCACGCTAAGCGAGCAAAGAGCGTCATTGCGGCAGGCCCAGTATTCTGCGGCACAGGATTATGTTGCGTCGCGTGACTATGTCCCGAAGTTGGCGCGGGCCAACGGGCTTGTGATCAAGGGAGCAATTGCATCCGGACTGGAGATGCTGAAAGTTGTGGGGGACGAGCTGACGGCCGCATCGACGCAAAGTTCAATGGATGTGGTAGCAGCGAAGATGACGGCTGAGGTGCTGCGTGCTTCAACGGTAAAGAAAGGCGGATACCAGCTCACAATCCTGAAGGACTTGCGGGCAAAGCAGCAGCTGCTAGCGACAACTGCCCTCGCCGACCTGACGGCGGGCAAGATCACGGCGTCAACGTATGAGGCGCAAAAAGCGCGCACCAGTAGTTTCAGCACACAGCTTTCGGCGGACACCTCCAGGCAGCTCGGAGCGGTGGGGAAGGCTGTGCCCGCCCCGGCACTTGCGTCTCCGGCTTACGTGACGGCTTTGGAACAGGGGACAGGGAGCATTCCGACGGTATCGGGTTTGGTTGGATTTGCCGGTGGCTGTGCACTGCCGGCCGCATCCCCTGCCTTTAGGCCCGCGCTGCCTGCCGACGGTCCAGGGGTCGCAACCAACCAGCAGATCTTGCGGGATTCCCTCGCAGGCGCTTCAACGGACACAGCTACCGGGGCAGTTCACCGGCAGCTCCTCCGTGCGGCCGTGAACGAGTCGGCAATTGAAATGAACCTGGAGCAACTGCGATCGTCCTATGTGGTGCGTACTCCCAGACTTGCGTATGGATGGTTGTCCGGAAATGACGGTAAGGCGCGGGATGTGCTAACTGCGGACACTCAGCGCATCCTGCTGGGCGGGCCGGAAGGAATGACTACCTTGGCATCGTCGCATCTGTTGCTGGCAGCGTCCAGCGCCGCTGACTGGGTGAAGCTGCCGGCGTTGGACGAAACGGTACTCGTGCGGTGGCTGGGACCGCAGACGTGCCTGCACGAGGACCGCGACACTTTTGTAAAAGGGCCGACGAACTTGGGGGCGATACACAACGCGGCTAATTTCACGGCTGCAGCTGTCTTCTTGAAGTCCTGGCCGGAGCTGGCGGCCTCCCTGGCGCAGGAATCCCTGAAGTCAGTCCAGCCGGCACTGAACATGATTACCGCTGACGGGGGTACACAGGAGGGGCCGGGGTACTGGACCTACCAAAGCCGGGCGATTGCTGTACTGTACTCGACGCTGCCCAACGCGTACGGAACTCCGCCGGTGACCCTGCCGTCTCTGGAGAAGGTGTCCCATTATGCGATGAACAGCACGGGGCCGGACGGCCGGCCGAGTCCGTTCGCGGATGCCGAACCGAACGAGCTCAGCGGACTGATGCCGGCTTGGGACGCCCGAGTGCGCGGAGACGCTTCCGCGGCTGCATGGGTTGCTGGCCGGTTTGCGCAGAAGCCGGATGCATATCTGATGTGGTGGCGAATCGCGCCCGGGACGCTTCCTGCCAAGCAGTCAACTGTCTATACACAAACCGGACTTGCGGCGCTCCATGTCGTTGGGGGCACGGCGACCTTGAAAGGTGGCTCAAATGCGGCTAACCACGCGCACCTGGACCTGGGCACTATTTCGTTCTTCAGGAAAGGCATTGAATGGGCCGTTGACCCCGGACCGATGCCGCCGCTGACTCCCGGCTACTATTCTGAGAGTCAACGCCTTTCATACTGGAATCCCAGCACTTCGGCGCACTCTACAATTGCCTACACGGGCCTGAATCAGCCCACTTCTGCGGCGGCTCCAGTGCGTAGGGTCTCGTCTACTACAGCGACGGTGGATCTGCGGCAGGCGCTTCCGGGCACGTCAAACGCAACACGAACTGTTACTCATGGGAGCACCAGCATGATCGTCAAAGATGTAATTCGTTCCTCGGTGGCAAGAGACTTCACCTGGCAGTGGGTCACTGATGCCACGGTCAGTCTCGGAACCAACAGGGCCGTGTTGCGGCGGGATGGACAGGCAATCACCATCGCTCTGAACGGAGTTCCACCGGGGGCTGTACTGAGCGCAGAACCGGCGCCGGGAACCACGACGGACGGCAGGGCATTAACGATTCTTAAGCTCACGATGCCCCAGGTCACCTCTTTGGATCTGACCACGACGGCTTACTGACGGAGGAACGGCACCATGACGGCTGCGGCTACCCCCAGTGTGACCCACCTAACCGCTGATCGATTTGTGCGCTGGAAAAGTCTCAGGTAAAGTAATTACTCGTGCTGAGGCGCCGGGAGCGCTGGTTTAGACCTGCGGATCCGGCCCGAAGGTTCCATTGGGATATGGTGTAATTGGCAACACTACGGTTTCTGGTACCGTCATTCTAGGTTCGAGTCCTGGTATCCCAGCTCTGACAAATCCGTGAATCTTGCGGAAAATCAGGGGTTTCAAGACGGTCACTCCGATTTGAAACACCGGCTGAGTGTATGAAATACTCACTTAGCCTGAATGGCAGAAATGCTGTTCTGGAAGTACGAGGCCCCATCGTATAGCGGCCTAGTACGCTGCCCTCTCACGGCGGTAACGCGGGTTCGAATCCCGCTGGGGTCACAGCAGAATGGTCCCGGGTCTAGCCCGGGGCCATTTTTCTTTGATGCCACCTTCGATTCGGTTGATCGTGGAAGCGATCTCGTGGCAGGCGAATTCTAGGTGCAGGTAGACGTGAAGCTTCGGCTGGCGCCGGTTCTAACAAACGTTGCACTGGACGTGGATGAGATGACGGTGAGTCGCGGCTTCCCTCCGGCACTCGGACTGGGCTGGTGCTATTCCAGAGCACCCCTGGATGAACATACTGGTTCCGCTCTGGCACTGCGTCACAACGGTGTGGTTCATGTTGCTGTGTGCTCGGTGTGTCCAACCATTAACACCACATCGACCCCGTCGGCCAGGATCTGATCATGGACATCTTCCGTAATTGGTACCCCAGTGGGATGCTCTAGCTGTACTGCCCAGGCGGGTTGGTTAAACGGCTGATGGGCGGTTGGCCGCCGATTGCGGTGTGGGGCCTGTGGACTCTTCTATGTCTGTCAAGCCGCATTCATTGGTTCGA
>NZ_JBLWIJ010000018.1:0-42457 GCF_051365025.1 Arthrobacter sp. R4 | reverse complement strand
GCAGTGGGAACGGAGACCTGGAAACGTTCCGCTGCCCGCCGCAGCGGCCAGCCGTCGTCGACTACGCATTTGGCCAGCTGGAGCCTGCCCCGCGAGGCGAGAAAAGCGTAAGGGTGGGACACGAAGACCTCCGTTTGTGGAACTGGACTCTAGACAAGCCCCACTCCACTCGGAGGTCTTCTTCATGTCACCAAGCCACGCCGACCCGTCACTAACGTCCGTGGTCAATACAACTAGGTAGCAGCAGATGTTGTTTTGAGGGCTCAAAACGACATCTGCTGCTACCCAGTTGGCTCTAAAAGCCGGCGATCGTTCCTGGTCCGTTGACTGCCACGATGTGGAAGGCCTCGGCACTGCGGCCTGCCGGCAGCCCTGCCCGCCCCGCATTTGCCAGCATCCCGGTGCGGACAGCCGCCTCCATGACCTCAACGTCGGGGTGCTGGCTGACATGGACGTGTATCGCCTTCAACTTGGTGTCCACGTGGTCGGTAACGTCCACGAAGTGGTTTTCCCGTTCTTCCGGGCCCGCGTACAGCCACAACCACGGTAGCTTGTAGGCTTCCAGGCCGGCTTCGGCGAGTTCCGGGTATGCAAAGGGGTTCTCCAGCGCCGGGTAGACGGCGCGCGTGACCGCCTCGCCGACAGCCAGGTGGTCCGGGTGGCTCTTCTGGATCCGTTTCCAGTTGCGCTCCGGATGCATGGCGAGCACAACGTCGGGCCGGAGTTCCCTGATGAGCTTGACCACGCCCTTCATGACCTCGTGTGAGGGCTCCAGGTAGCCATCCCGCTGATGGAGGTAATGGATGTCGGAGACCCCAACGAGTTCCGCTGCCCGGAGTTGTTCCGCCGCCCGCAGGGCGATGATATCCGCCCGGTGGACCGGATCGAAGCCGCCGGCATCGCCGTCGGTCATGATGCAGTAGCTCACCTGCACCCCCGCTGCAGTCCAAGCGGCAATAGTGCCGGCCGCGCCGAAGTCGATGTCGTCAGGATGGGCCGCGAAACAGAGCACCCGCCCAACCCGGTGCGTTGCGGGGTTGAACGGGCTCTGTGCTGAAACAGCAGGATCAGTCAAAGAATCAGCCTTTTCGCTTCTTGATTTCTTCCGTGGCCTGGGGCAGGACGTCGAAGAGGTCCCCGATAATGCCGAAGTCGGCGATCTCGAAGACTGGCGATTCGGCATCCTTGTTCACGGCCACAATCACCTTGGCCGTCTGCATCCCGGCCTTCTGCTGGATCGCTCCGGAAATTCCCGCAGAAATGTACAACTGCGGGGATACCGTCTTGCCGGTTTGGCCCACCTGGGCGTCATGGCTGATCCAGCCTGCATCGGTAGCCGCGCGGGAGGCGCCGACGGCTGCTCCGAGGGCGTCGGCCAACTGCTCGACAGGGCCGAAGTCGCCGTCCACGCCGCGTCCGCCGGCCACTACGATGCGCGCATCGGTGAGGTCGGGCCGGCCACTGGCCACCTTCTGCTCACGGGCCGTGATGCGCGCGGCGGCCGCAATGCTGTCAGCCGGCACGTCAAGCGTGACCGATTCGGGAGCAGTAGGCGCCGCAGCGGGCTCGGGCGTGACGTTGTTGGCCTTGACTGTCAGCACCGAGACCGGCGTGGTGGTCTTCGCGGCGGTGTTGTAGGAACCAGCGAGGACGGATTTGTGTGCTGTACCGTCCTGGTCCACGGCCACTACATCGGTGATGACGCCCGCCGAGAGGCGGATCCCCAGGCGCGCGGCAATTTCCTTGCCCTCCGGGGAGTTGTCCAGGAGCACCGTGGTGGCTCCGGCCGTCCGGGCCGCCGCTGTCAGGTAGGCGGCCTTCGGTGCCACCAGGTAGTCGTCCAGGTCCTGGGCGGACGGGCGGTAGACGCTACTGACGCCGTATTCGGCGAAGGCTGCCGACACGTCGCTGCTGAACTCGCCGTTGACAGCTACTGCCGTTTCGCCCAGGGAACGTCCCAACGTGAGCAGTTCGAGGCTGCTCTTCTTCAGCGCGGCGCCAGGGTTGTCAATGAAAATAAGTACGTTTGCCATGTCTGTGATCCCTCTTAGAGCAGCTTCTGGGCGGCCAGGAAGTCCACCAGTTTGATGCCGGCGTCGCCTTCGTCGGTGATGATGGTGCCGGCGGTGCGGGGCGGGCGTTCCTCTGCCGACGTCACCGTGGTCCACGATCCGGCGTGACCCACCTGCGAGGGATCAACTCCGATGTCCGCGAGTGAGAGCGTAGTGATGCTCTTGCGCTTGGCCGCAATGATGCCCTTGAAGTTGGGGTAGCGGGGCTCGTTGATCTGGTCGGTTACCGACACCACCGCCGGCAACGGCGCTTCGACGGTCTCGGAGTACGTGTCGGCGTCGCGGCGCGCGGTGAGCCGTCCGCCGTCGACCTCCAGGGACGAGGCAAAGGTAACCTGCGGCAGGCCCAGCCGTTCTGCCAGCTGTGCTGGCACCAGGGAGGTTTCGCCGTCGGTGGAGGCCATTCCGGTCAGCACCAGGTCCACAGGGGCTCCTGCGCCGAGGTGGCGGATGGCCGCCGCCAGAGCGAGCGAGGTGGCGGCGGCATCCGAGCCGGCCAGGGCGTCATCGGTGAGGTGCACGCCTTCGGTGGCGCCCATCTGCAGCGACTTCTTGACGGCGTTCACGGCACCGGAGGGTCCCATGCTGAGGGCGATGACCTGGTTTCCGGCTTTGCTGCCGCCCCGGGCCTCGGCCAGCTGCAGTGCTGCCTCAAGCGCGTATTCGTCCAGCTCGGACAGGATGCTTTCGTCACGGTCCGTGGTGTAGCCCTCCCCGTTGAGGTGCCGGTCGAACTGGGCGTCCGGTACATGCTTGACCAGGACGATGATCTTCAATGTCTCTTCCACTGTATTTACAGCAGCCTTCCATGCTTGTGGATAGCCAGCCGGGTGAGGTCATGGCCGCGGAACGCCCGGGGTACGGGTAGATCCTAGCTAACCATATAGAAGTACCCCGGCGACGTCGCGTTAACGCCTGTGTCAACCGGTTTGCCTATGGCGCAGAAATGACGACGGCGGGCCCCCCTTTCCAGGGACGCCCACCGTCGTCGGAACTTCTTTTTGGCAGAACAGGTGCCGGGGACTTACTGCTCGGCTGCGGCGCCGAGCGTAACATCCAGCGTCTGTTCCTGGCCGTTCCTCTGGACCGTGATCTTGACCTTGGCGCCGGCGGCCTGCTCGCGGACCGCGGCAGTCAGCTGGTTGGGTTCGCTGATGGTCAGGTCGTTGAAGCGCGTGATGACGTCGCCCACCTTGAGGCCGGCATTCGCTGCTGCCGAACCCGGTTCGACCGTAGCGACGTCGGCACCGACCGAGAAGCCTGAAGAGGATGAGGTGGATGACTTGTCCTTGACGCTGACGCCCAGCTGGCCATGGGAAACCTTACCGGTGTCGATGATTTCCTGCGCCACGCGCTTGGCGTGGTTGATGGGGATGCTGAAGCCCACACCAATGTTGCCGCTGGAGGAGGAGTCGGATCCCGCCGAGGCGATGGCAACGTTGACGCCGATGATCTCGCCCTTGCTGTTGACCAGTGCGCCGCCGGAGTTTCCGGGGTTGATGGCCGCATCCGTCTGGATCACATTGATGGAAATGGAGCCCTGGTCCGTCGGCTGCTGGCTTTGGCCACCGCCCGGTGGCGCAAACTTGAAGCCGCCCTCGTCGTCACCTTCGGACTCGTCCCCGTCTTTCGGCGCCGCTGACGACGCCACGCTGATGGTCCGGTTCAGGGTGGAAACGATGCCGTCCGTCACTGTTCCGGTGAGGCCCAGCGGGGAGCCGATGGCAATGGCCGTGTCCCCAACGTTGAGCTTGCCGGAGTCCCCGAGGGTCGCGGGCCTCAGGCCGGAGGCGTCGTCCGCCTTGATGACTGCGAGGTCGGAAAGCGGGTCGGTGCCCACAAGCTTTGCGGCGATCACCCGGCCGTCACTCGTACGGACCTCAAGTGCCGCGTTGGCCGTCGCTCCATCCAGGGTCACTACGTGGGTGTTCGTCAGGATGTGGCCTTCATCGTCCAGGATGATGCCCGAGCCTGTACCGCCTGAACTACCACTGGTGGCGCTGATGGTCACCACGCTCGGGGAAGCCTTCAGTGCAGCCGCGGTGATTGCGTTGACGTCGTCTTTGTTGTTGACGATGACCGTTTCAGGCTGGCTGCTGCCGACAGCGGAGGAATTCCCGCCGTCGAAGAGGTCGCCCGAACCCACCGTGGCCACTCCGCCGCCCACCAGACCGGCCGCGAGGATACTGGCCACGAGGGTGCCTACACCGAAACTTGCCTTTCGGCGGGGCGCATCGGCAGGATTCGGAGCCAGTGCCACTCCGCCTCCGCCCTGCCCGGCAGAGTGAGCGTGCTGGCCATACTGCGGCTGATGGTACTGCTGGCCCTGGCTGTGCGGACCGGCCTGGTTGTGGCCAGCGTCGTTGTGCGCGCCGAAGGTTTGGCCGGGCTGGTGTTGGCCACCCTGGTGGTTCTGCTCTCCGTAAAAGGGTGCGCGCGGCGGGTAGACCGGACGGGGAGCGCCGGGAAGCTGCTGGGTGGGGTAGCCGGTGGTAGGTTCAGTGTCGAGCCTTTGGGTGGGGTTTTCTCCGGTGCTGGAGCCCGCCCGTGCCTCGGTGGGCTGCTGGTCACCATTAGGCTGCTGGTCCCCCTGGGCCGCTGACACGGGATCGTGCAGCGGTGCCGGGTGACGAGCGGCCGGCGGTGCTGGCTGCGGCGCGTCGGGCTGCCGCGGATCCCGGGGTTCGGGCGCTGCACCTGGCGTTGGGTTCTCAGTCATTGGACTTCCTTTCATCCTCGTCTGCCATTAACTATGAACCTTTTGGCTGGAACAAATTCGGACGTTGGCTGGGAGCTTCCTGAATGCCTCGACGCCACCGCTCCCGGCCCGCCGATTTCGTTTCGCTGGTGGCATATTCGGCTTTGTGGACGCACCAATAGGTGCACCATAGAATCAAGAGGAATTGCCACAGCGACCTGCGGCTTTACACCACGCGTGGGGGCGCTGCTGCATTCTGAGACGACTGATTCGTCCCGAATCGGTGTCAGGCGTGCTGAAGGGTTGCACATGCGGTCAAAGTTCAAACGTATCCTCGCCGTGATTGGCCTGACTGGCTTGTTGGCGGCTCCCGCCGGCGCGGCCTGGGCCGAAGATCCGGTGACGCTGGATCCGGCGACGAAGATTGTCGACTCCGCCGGCGTGCTGGGCGGCGGCAAGGCCGACGTTGAGGCAGCCATCAAGAAGCTTGGCACAGACCACGCCATGGTGCTCCACGTCGTCACCGTCAAGAAGTTCGAAAACCCCACGGATCGGGAAGCCTGGTCAGACCAGGTAGCCGAAAAGGCCAGCCTTGGTTCGAATGCGCTGATTTTTGCCGTGGCCACCGAAACCAGGCAGTACGTCCTGAATAAGGGCGGCAGCAAAATCACCAACGCCCAAATCGAAAACATCAAGAGCAAAGCCATCGGCCCCCAGCTGGCGAATAACGACTACGCCAAAGCGGCCATCAATGCTGCCGCTGCCATCGGCGACGCAGCGGGAGGCGGGAGCGGCAATGTCCCGTCTGAAAACGGGGCAGGCACTGCCATCCTCGTAGGCACCGGAGTATTGGCCGCAGGAGGTGCCGGCGCCTACCTGTACCTCAGGAACAAACGGAAGAAGGCCGGCCAGGCGTCCACCGCCAGCTACGGTCCCCAGGGCGCCGAACTCGATCCGCTTGCCTCGCTCAGTGTGGAGGAACTCCGACGCAAGAGCGGATCCCTGCTCATCGAAGCCGATGACGCGATCAAGTCCAGTGAGCAGGAGCTGATGTTCGCCCAGGCCCAGTACGGCGATTCCGCAGTCGGCAACTTCACCAAGGCGCTGGAGGAAGCCAAAGGACATATGTCCGAGTCCTTCAAACTCCAACAGCAGCTGGATGACCATATTCCCGATACCGAAGAGCAGCAGCGCAGCTGGCTGGGCGAGATCATCCGCCGTTCCGAGGCTGCCCTCGCTTCCCTGCAGGAACAAAAGGCCGATTTCGATTCACTGCGCGAGCTGGAGAAGAACGCGCCACAGGCACTCGCCACGGTCAAGGCCGGGGCGCGGGAAGCCGACGCCAAGATCGCCAACGCTGAGCAGTCGCTGACGACTCTCCGCTCCAAATATGCGGACAGCGCCCTGGTCCAGGTCGCAGACAACATCACGCAGGCCAAGGAGCGGCTGGCCTTCGTCCAGAACGCCACGGCAACTGCAGAGCAGAAACTGGCTGAAGGAGAAGCCAGCCTCGCGGCAGTGGCTGTCCGCGCCTCCGAAGAGAGCCTCCACCAGACAAACGTTCTCCTCGACGCCATCTCCAAGGTCTCCACCAGCTTGGATGAGGCCCGCAACGGCCTTGAAGCCGCCGTCGTAGATACCTCCCAGGACCTCGCGCAGGCCCGGGCCATGATCCAGTCCGGAGCCCACCCGGAACTCGCCGGCCCGGTGGCAGGCGTCGAGTCCGCCCTGGGGCAGGTCAAGGCTGAAATTCAAGGCGGAAAGATCGATCCCATCGCTACCCTGCAGCGTGTCGAAACGGCACACCAGGCACTGGACCAGGCGCTGACCGGAATCCGCGACCAGCAGGAACAGGCTCGCCGGGCACAGGCCTCGTTGCAACAGACGATCATGTCCGCGCAAGCCCAGATCAGTGCCACGTCGGACTACATCACGGCACGCCGCGGCGGGGTCGGCACGGAGGCCCGCACCCGACTGGCTGAATCCCAGCGAAACCTGGACTACGCACTCTCCATTTCGCGCAACGATCCCGTCACTGCCCTCACGTACGCCCAACAGGCGCACGCCCTCGCAGCCCAGGCCGCCCAGCTAGCCCAGGCCGACGTCGACAACTTCGGCGGCTATGCCAACCAGGGCTACGGCGGTGGAGGCATGTTCGGCGGAGGCGGCGGAGGTGGCCTCGGCGGTGCCATTCTCGGCGGCATCCTCATCAACTCCATCCTCAACGGCGGCAGCGGCGGCGGTTGGGGCGGCGGCCACAGCGACGGCGGCGGCTGGGGCGGCGACGGCGGCGGCTTCGGCGGTGACTCCGGCGGCGGCTGGGGCGGCGATTCCGGCGGCGGCGGAGACTTCTGACCCATAGGACTAGGCGCCGGGCGGAACGACCCACCCGGCGGATAGATAGCGGTACAACAACTGTTCACTGATTTCAGTGGCCACCACTGAGCAGGACGAAAGGTAACACCATGGTTAAGCAGTCCATTTTCGGCCGCATCGCGCAGCTTGCAAAGGCAAATATCAACTCCTTGCTGGACAACGCTGAGGATCCGCAGAAGATGCTGGACCAGATGGTCCGGGACTACACCAACAACATCGCCGAGGCCGAATCGGCCGTGGCGCAGACCATCGGCAACCTGCGCATGCTCGAGGACGACTACAACGAAGACGTCAAGAATGCCCGCGACTGGGGCAACAAGGCCCTCGCTGCGTCGCGCAAGGCCGACGAGTACCGCAGCAGCGGGCATGCTGCGGACGCCGAAAAGTTCGACAACCTGGCCAAGGTGGCGCTACAGCGCCAGATGTCTGCCGAGAACGAAGCCAAGGGCGCAGAGCCCAGCATCTCTTCCCAGCGGGAAGTGGTGGACAAGCTTAAGACCGGCCTGGACCAGATGAAGGGTAAGCTCAACGAGCTCACCAGCAAGCGCAATGAGCTCGTGGCCCGTTCCAAGACAGCAGCGGCCCAGTCGCAGGTCCACGATGCCATCAAGAGCATCGACTTCATGGACCCCACGTCCGAGGTAGGCCGGTTCGAGGAAAAGATCCGCCGTGAAGAGGCCAAGGTCAGGGGCCAGCAGGAACTTGCCGCCTCCAGCCTGGACGCCCAGTTCAACCAGCTTGAGGACCTCGGCGAGCAGGTCGAGATCGAGGCGCGCCTTGCCGCACTGAAATCCGGCAACACAAGCAAGCCCGCAATTGGTGCCTCGGCCGGCGGTCAGGGTGCTGAGTCCACGGTGGACGAAGCGGACTTCGACAAGCTCTAACCAGCAGGCGTCCGGGCTCGCCGGGCAGGCTCAAGGCCGGGGTTCGCAACGAACCCCGGCCTTCGCCGTCTCCTGAACGCTGAACGCTGAACCCAGCATCACCCCCGCCTCAGCCCGTGCCGCTCGTTCCCGGATGTGTGTAGCGTGGAGGGCATGTCCTCCCCCGCCGCAACCTCCATCGTCTGGCTCCGTGATGACCTCCGACTGGACGACAACCCCGCGCTAATGCGGGCCGTCGAGCTCGGCCTGCCCCTGACTGTTCTGTACATCCTCGACGAGGAATCGGCCGGAATCCGGCCTCTCGGAGGAGCAGTCCGCTGGTGGCTGCACCACTCACTGGCCTCGCTCGCCGCCGATCTCGAGGACGCCGGATCCACCTTGGTCCTCCGGCGGGGACCGGCCGCCCGGATCCTCCGTGACCTGGTCCAGGAAACCGGCGCAGGCCATATCCTATGGAACCGCCGCTACGGCGGTCCGGAACGGGCTGTGGACATCAGTATCAAGGAATGGGCCGCCGGGGAGGGCATCGAAGCGGCCAGTTTTCAGGCCACCCTCCTCTTCGAGCCGTGGACCGTTACTACCGGCAGCGGCGGCCCGTACAAGGTCTTTACGCCATTTTGGCGCGCCTGCCTCGCCTCAGGGGAGCCGCGGCTGCCCTTCGACGCACCCGCCGCCCTGCCATCCCCCGCCACGGCGGGCCGGGACAACTATGCCAAAAGCGATGCGCTGGAGTCGTGGTCGCTGTTGCCGGAATCACCCGACTGGAGCGGTGGCCTGGCGGCAACCTGGGAACCGGGCGAAGCGGGCGCGCACGGCCGCTTGGAGGATTTCCTGGACGGCCCGGCGGCCGACTACGGAACCGGCAGGGACGTCCCCGGCATTGAGGGAACCAGCAGGTTGTCCCCCCATCTCCGCTTCGGTGAAATCAGTCCGTTCCGCGTGTGGCATGCGCTCAGGCAGCGGTTTCCGCGCCAGGCGCCGGCCGACGCCGGCATCTTCCGGTCCGAGATTGGCTGGAGGGAATTCTGCTGGCACCTCCTCTATGTGAATCCGCAGCTCGCAACCCGCAATTATCGGCCGGAGTTCGACGACTTTGCCTGGGAGGAACCATCCCAGGCCGAGCTCGGAGCCTGGCAGCAAGGCAGAACAGGTTACCCGTTGGTGGATGCCGGCATGCGCCAGTTGTGGACGACCGGTTGGATGCACAACCGGGTCCGGATGGCAGCCGCCTCATTCCTGGTCAAGAACATGCTGGCCGACTGGCGGCTGGGTGAGGAATGGTTCTGGGACACATTGGTCGACGCTGACTCGGCCAGCAACCCGGCGAACTGGCAGTGGGTGGCCGGTTCAGGGGCGGACGCGTCGCCCTACTTCCGAATCTTCAATCCGGTCACGCAGAGCAAGAAGTTCGACGCCGGCGGACGGTACTTAAGAAAGTATGTCCCGGAAATCGCGGGCCTCAGCGACAAGGACATCCATGAGCCGTGGAAGAACAGTGAGGCTGCAGGCAGCTACCCGTCGCCGCTGGTCTCCTTGGCCGAATCCCGGGAGCGGGCGCTGGAGACCTATCAGAGGCTGAAGGACGGCCGTTAGCGGCTGACTTTGCCCATCAGGGACGCGATGGGCCGCAGGAAGATGGGCCTGGCAAGGAACCAGGCTGCCACCATCACGGCCACCGACACGAGGAAGATCCAGAAACCGAGCCAGCCGTCACCGTCGGACACTGCGTACATGTGGTTCAGGTTGCGCAGGGCGCCGGTCGCGAGCACCAGGAACACGTGCACCACGATGAACGCCACAAAATAGATCATGACGGGGAAATGGATAGCCCTTGCCAGTTCGATCGGGTACGCCTTGTTCAGGGCGCTTGCCTTCTTAGGCCAGGCCGAGGAGGTCCGGATGCCGGAGATAAAGGCCAGGGGCGCTGCGACAAATACAGTGAGGAAGTAGGTCAGTAACTGCAGAGCGTTGTAGTTAACCCAACCGTTTTCGGTAGGCCAGTTCAGCGATGCGTACTGCAGGGCCGCGGACAACGCGTTCGGGAAGACATCCCAGCTCGTGGGGACAATCCGCATCCACTGTCCCGTGGCAAAGAGGAGGATGGCAAACACCACTCCGTTGAGGATCCACAAGGCGTCCAGCGTCAGGTGGAACCACAGTTCCAGGGTGATCTTTGTGGGCGGCGTCTTGGTTTTGATCAGGCCCTTGTTGTTGCGCGTCCAGTGACCGCTGGGCCGGGTGGTGGTCCGCACCTGCCAGCCTGTCCGGATGATCAGCAGCAGGAAAAACCCATTGAGGAAATGCTGCCATGCGAGCCAGGCAGGGAATCCCACCGGAGCGCCCTTCGGGAGCTCGGAATGGCCCGGGTAGTCCACCAGGAATGAAGAGACGGCCGGCAGTTCCCTCAGCCATTTCGCGAGCAAGACCACCAGCACCAGCGCCACCAAGGCAGCGGGAACACCCCAGTAGAGTTTGTTCCGCTTGCCCGTCGCAGGACCGGACTTTTTGGTGGGTGTGGACATCGAACAACATTCCTCTCGAGAATGACTGACCTGTGGCCCAAAAATCTGAGGCCCTGCGAAAGAGAATACTAGGAACTACTAGCAATCAAAGAAAAAGAAGACCCCGGGCGGCATATCTGCCGGCCGGGGCCTTCACTTGGTTGCGGGGACAGGATTTGAACCTGTGACCTCTGGGTTATGAGCCCAGCGAGCTACCGAACTGCTCCACCCCGCGTCGCTTGATCAACACTACCTTACTTTTGCCGGCACAAAATCCACGGCGCAGGAAGGGGGCATGGCAAGCCTAACCAGTTCGGGCATGCTGGCATTTCACCACTAGAGAGTCTTCCAGCGTGTTACGTTAATAAAAATGATTCTCAACAAGGTTGAAGTGGGCGAATCCATGAACACAGACGTGCCGGCCGTGGCCGTCGCCGGTTTCCTCGGCGCAGGCAAGACAATGTTCGTCAACCACCTTTTACGCCATCCAACTGCACGTATAGGCGTCATCGTGAATGACTTTGGCGACATCAATATTGACGCCGGCCTCGTCACAGGACAGATCGACGAACCTGTTTCCATCGCAGGAGGATGCGTTTGCTGCCTGTCGGACAGTGACGGTCTCGAAGGGGCACTCCAGAAACTGGCGAACCGGAAACTGGGCCTCGATGCGATCCTCATCGAAGCCAGCGGGATCGCTGACCCGCTCACTCTGCGGCACCTTCTCCGTTTCAGCGGTGTCAAACGCGTCCGACCGGGCGGGGTCATCGACGTTGTAGACGCGGTGGAGTACTTCCACACCATCGATTCCGGGTCCCTCCCCCCGACCCGATTCGCGGCCGCCACCCTTGTTGTCTTGAACAAAACCGATCGGCTCGATCCACAGACTCGTGAGGACACACTCGCCCGCATCGAGCAACGTGTTCGCGAACGCAACCCTTACGCCCACATCATCCGTACCCACCATGGCCGTATCGACCCCGCCTTGGTGTTCGACGCAGCAACCCGGGAGGAACCCGCTGAGGAGTTACCACTCCGCTCTCTTCTCCTCGATGCCCACACCAAACACGACGCGAAGCACCACACCGAGCCACACCAGCACGCGACAGCTGTGTCCACACAAAATAACGGAGTAGTCGACGCCGGCCGCTTGCTGGATCTCCTCGAAGAACCGCCACCGGGCGTATATCGGATCAAAGGCGCAGTCCTGGTCAGCAGCGGACGCAGAATCCAGCGCTACCAGGTCAACCTGGTAGGGCGATCCATCCACATCAAAGCTCACTCCGCTACCGCTTCCACGCTTTCCGGCCAACGCCCCGCGAACCAGCAACCGAATCAGCTGGTGGCGGTGGGCCTGCATGTGGACGTGCCGATCACACAGGCACGACTTCGCAGCGCCCTTGAGCCCACCCAAGGGCAGGATGTGGAGGCCGGGTTCCGGCGCCTGCAACGCTACCGGCGCCTCAGCAGGTAGCCGGGAACCACCCAACGATGCCCGGCGGGCACACAAGCCTTAAAACAGGAAAGTCCGGAACTGTTTCCAGTTCCGGACTTTCCGTCAGTTGCGGGGACAGGATTTGAACCTGTGACCTCTGGGTTATGAGCCCAGCGAGCTACCGAACTGCTCCACCCCGCGTCGCAAGAACAACTCTACCGTCGGGTGAACGGGAGGCCAAATCGAGATGGCGTGATGTGCGTCTCCGTAGAGCTAATGCTCCCTTTTGAACGCGGCCGGCGTGATGCCCAGCGCCGCTTAACGCCGTCGGCCTGGCCACACTCCTTGCGGAGCGCGGCCAGGCCGGCGGGCTCAATCAGTTGCTCGCAGTGGGCGACGGCGTAGCGGTTCCTGTTGGCGTTGCCCCCTCAGTCGGGGTGGCCGCGGGAGTAGGCACCGCCTCAGGCACGATGACGGGAATCTTGGCTTCCGCGTCGACGGCCTTCTGCAGTGCTGCAGCGATCTTCTTCTGCTGTTCGCCGTAGGCGGCGAAGTCACCTGCTGCGAGGGCTGCCTGGCCCGCCTGCATGGCGGCCCTTGCTTCCTCGAGTGCGGCCTTGAGCTCGGCCTTGGCATCCGCACCGGCCACGGGCGGGGTGCCGGGCGTCGGCGGAGTCTGGCCGTTGTTGTCGGAGTCGCCGGCGGAAGCACCGGAGTCCCCGCCGAACAACTGCTTGAGGGCCGCATCCAGGGTGGGCGCGAAGCCCACCTTGTCACCGAAGGCCACCAGCACCCGCTGCAGCGTCGGATAGGACGTTTCACCCGTGGACTTCAGGTAGACCGGCTGGACGTACAGGATTCCGCCACCCACCGGCAGAGTCAGGAGGTTGCCGTTCAGCACATCCGAGGCACCCTGGCGGAGCAGGTTCAGGGCCTGGGACACGGTGGGATCCGAGTTGAACTTGTTCTGTGCCTGGCCGGGTCCCGGGACCTGGGTCTCCGGCGGGATCTGAAGCAGCCGCAGCTTGCCATAACTGTCAGCTCTTACGCCTGCCTGGTTGCCGGCGTCGGAATCCGCCGCGAGGAAGCCATAGAGGACGTTTCGTGCATTTCCGTTAACAATCTGCGGGATGAACGACGACGTCAGCTGGAAGGCTGGCTTCTCCTGGTCAGGCATCTGCAGCGACATGTAGAACGGCGGCTGCTTGACGTCTGTGTCCACTGTGGGGTCGGCGGGGACGCTCCAGGCATCGTTCGTCTTGTAGAAGCTGGAGGGATCAGTCACGTGGTACTGGCCCAGAAGCTGACGCTGGACCTTGAAGAGGTCCTCCGGATAGCGGACGTGGCTCATAACGTCGCCGGACATCTCCGAGTACGGTTTGAGCGACGTCGGGAAGACCTTCTGCCAGGACTTCAACAGTGGGTCCTGGTCATCCCAGGCGTATAGGGTGACTGAGCCGTCATACGCATCCACTGTCGCCTTGACGGAGTTCCGGATGTAGTTGACGGTGCTGTTGGGCAGCGCAACCGCGCGTCCGGAGGTGGTCTGGGTGTCGGCGGTGGCGTCTGAGAGCTGTTCCTGCTGCGAGTACGGGTAGTACTGGCTGGTGGTGTAACCATCCACGATCCACTTGACCCGGCCATCCACCACTGCAGGATATGAATTTCCATCAACCGTCAGATAGGGCGCGACCTTCTCCACCCGCTCACGCGGGCTGCGGTCGTAAAGGATCTGGGATTCCTCGTTGACACCGTCAGAGAGCAGCAGATCCGAGGACTGGAACTTGATGGAGTACAGCACCTTGTTGAAGAAGCTGCCCACATTTGGACCACCATTGCCCTGGAAGGTGTACTGCGTCTCTCCCTCACCTGACGGCCTGTCCTGTTCACGGTTCGGGAAGCCGTCCGGAGCCCCGACAATCGAGTACTCGGGTGAGCTTTCGCCGAAGTAGATGCGCGGTTCATACGTGGAATCGTCGCCGAGGACACCGGTGGACGGAATACCGGACTGAAGGAACTCAGGCTTGCCGTCAACGGTGAATTTGTTGCCCTTCGCCGCCACTACTCCGTAGCCGTGCGTGTACACAATGTGCTGGTTCAGCCAGCTCTGCTGGTTCTCCGCCACGTTCTCGGGATTCAGTTCGCGGACGGCGATGACGGTGTCCTGGATCTTGCCGTCCACTTCATAGCGGTCGACGTTCAGGGCTTCGGGGAACTGGTAGTACGGGCGGTACTGTTCCAGCTGCGAGAAAGCGTCTGAAATCAGGTTCGGATCAAGGAGCCTGATATTGGCAGTGGTCTGCGCGTCCGGGGCGAGCGCTCCGGTAGTGGCGGTGTTGGTGGCGTCGTAGCGGTCCACCTGGATCTTGTCCAGGCCGTAGGCGGCACGGGTCATCTGGATATTGCGCTCGATGTATTTCTTCTCCAGCGTCTCTTCCGAGGGGCGGACCTGGAACTGCTGGATCACCCAGGGGTAGACGCCGCCGGCAAGGATGGAGGTGATTATCAGCATGGCCGTGCCGATGACCGGGAGGCGCCACCGGCCGATGACCGCCGCGACGATGAAGAGGATAGCTACCAGGGCTGCCGCCACCGCAAGAATGGCCTTGGTGGGGATAACGGCACTGACGTCGGTATAGAGGGCGCCTGCCCACCGTCCGCCGTTGCTCTGCAGCGCAGCGAACCTGTCCAGCCAGAAATTCGTGCCCAGCAGGAGCAGGAAGGCAGCGCCCGTAACGGCAAGGTGGATCTGCGCAGCGCGGCTGGTAAATATGCCGCGCTCCATCAGGCGAATACTGCCGTAGAGGTAGTGGGTGAGGATCCCGGCGATGCCGGCCACCACAACCACGCTGATGAGGAAGCCGGTGATGAATCCCAGGAACGGCAGGGTCATCAGGTAGAAGCTGAGGTCCATTCCGAACTCCGGATCAGCCTGGCCGAAGGGTTCCTGGTTGAAGAACAGCAGGACCTTCTGCCATTGGCTTGCCGCGGCGCTGCCGGCAAAAAGCCCGAAGAGGATGGGCAATCCGAGCATAACCACGCGGCGGACCGGCTCAAGCTGCGCCTGGTACCGGTTCAGGTTGTCCCTGATCTCGGAGTCCGGCGCGTAGACCGGCCGGGCGTGATAGGCAATCCGGATCGCGAAAAAGACCGCGGCAAACATGATGGCGAAACCGGCGACAAAGATACCGATCCTGGCCACGTTCTCAGTCAGGAAGACTTCGAAGAAGCCAAGTTGCCGGTACCACAAGACGTCAGTCCACACATTGGCGAAGAAAATGAAACCTACCACCACGAGTGCGACAACAACGAGGGTTGGTGTCAGGGCACCTCGTCTTGAGGGCGGTCTTCCGGGCGGGATGGGGCTGGCAGGACGGGACAAACTCGGTACCTCATAGCTGGTCGTCAGATTAACATTCGAAGCGTGCGTGCGTGCGACGTCCGGTACCGGTCAAACGAATGGCAACGTCCGTCATATCTGCCACGAGTGGCAGTAAAGCTTAGTTCCTGCCCCAGTCTAGTTGCTGGTACAGGCCGCAAGGCCGGACGTGTCCTGGCCCGAGGCGGCGAGCTCGACGGCGTCCCGCGCCTCGGCGAGGTTCGCCACCTTTACCACCTGCAGGCCGTCGGGAATATGGCCAACAACTTCATCGCAGTTGGCTGCCGGCGCGAGGAACAGGGTGGCTCCAGCAGCCCGGGCACCCTGCATCTTCTGTGCCACGCCGCCGATGGGTCCAACCTTGCCGTCCGGGGTGATCTCCCCGGTCCCGGCAACGTGCCGGCCACCCGTGAGGTCCCCGGGGGTCAGCTTGTCGATGATGCCCAGGGAGAACATCATCCCGGCGCTCGGGCCGCCGACCGTGTCCAGGGAGATTTTCACGTCAAAAGGAAAAGTAAATTTGAACTTGAGCATCACCCCAAGGATGTACCGGCCCTCGCCGTTGTCCGTTGGTGTGATGGTCTCAGTGACCTGCTCCCCTTCCCTGTCCAGCACCACAGTGGCAGGTGCGCCCTTACCGGCGGCGAGTTCATCCTGGATGACGGAAAGCGCGGTAACGGCCCTCCCGTTGATTGACCGGAAAACGTCACCTGGCGCAATTTTCCCTTCAGAGGGAGAACCGTTGGATAGCCCCGCGGCCTGCAGCTCCTGGCCGAAGGGGATCTCCAGTTCCTTGAGCGCCGATGCAACGGCGTTCTCCTGGGAAGTAGCCATAGCCACTGAACTCTGTTCGTCGGCCTGTTCCCGTGTAGTTCCCGTGGGATAAATCAGCTCTTCGGGATACACCGATTTGGAAGGGTCCAGCCAAGCCGCGAAGGCGCCCAGGATGCTGACTGGACCGTTGGGACCGCCTTCGACATAAACAGTGGTCAGGTCCAGGTTCCCGGCCGCAGGATAAGTCTCTCGCCCGGTGACTCCAATGACCGGTTCACCGCGGGCCTCGCCCAGCGTGTTGAAGGTGGGACCGGGTTTTTCGACGACGTACGGCACCGGCAGCGTTCCTACTGCAAGGCCGAGGCCCAAGGAAGCCACTCCCGAGACCATCATCAGGGAAACCTTCTTGCCGTGCCGTGGGCGACGGGAGGCAGGGTTATCGTAAGGCTCCAGGGCGCCGGGAGTTGCGCCGCCCACCGGCCAGGTATCCGGCACCTTGTCCAGGGGTCCTGTGCCGGCGTCGGGCTCGGTTGTGCGGTCCTCAGGGGGATTGTCGCCACGCGTCGTAGTCACTCATCCAACATTACGCGTCCCGTCTGGCAGCAAGCTCTTTGCCTACAGCGAACGTCAGCACTGTCCGGCAGACAGCCGACGCTGCCCGGGGTACCGTGAAGTTGATCAGCAGTCACACCGACGATCGGCGTAATCATGACTTCCAACCCACTCAATCCGTCCAACGGCGATGACGCCCCCAAGGATCCGTTGACGGAAATGCTGCAGAACCTCATGGGCGGCAAGGGCATGGAAAACATCGACCCCGCCGAACTCGCGAAGGCAGCCGGCCTCCCTGACGACCCCAACCTCCTGGCCCAGATGTTTTCCCAGGTCCAGGCCATGATGAGCGCACCCTCTGAGGGCCCCGTCAACTGGCAGCTCGCCCACGAGAACGCCCGGCGCGTTGCAGCGAGCAGCGCTGACCCGTCCGTCACGTCACTGCAGTCCCGCGAGGTGGACGAGGCCCTGCGCCTGGCCGAGCTGTGGCTGGATCCGGTCACGGACCTGCCCGCTACCGGCCTGATCGGCCGCGCCTGGTCCCGCGCGGAATGGGTGGAGGCAACCCTGGGAACGTGGAAGCGGCTGACGGAACCCGTCGCCAACAGCATCGCCAACGCCTTGTCCAGCGCCATGACCGAACAGATGCCCGAAGAGATGAAATCCATGATGGGCGGCGCCTCGTCCATGCTGCAGAACATGGGTGGGGCGATCTTCGGCATGCAGCTGGGGCAGGCCATCGGAGCGCTGTCAGCCGAAGTGGTGAGCTCCACGGACATCGGCGTTCCGCTGGCAGACCTGGAAATGGCTTTGCTCCCGGCCAACGTGGCCAAGTTCGGTGAGGGCCTCAGCCTGCCGGAGAACGACATCCGGCTGTTCCTGGCAGTCCGCGAAGCAGCCCACGCCCGCCTCTTTGTCCAGGTTCCCTGGCTCCGAGGCCACCTGCTGGGTGCCATCGAGGCCTACGCCCGCGGCATCCACATCGACACGTCCAGGATTGAAGAGCTGGCCCGGGATCTTGATCCAAGCAACCCGGAAGGCATCCAGGAGGCACTCTCCCAAGGCGTGTTCATGCCGCAACGGACGCCGGCCCAGGAGCAGGCACTGGAAAAGCTTGAAACTGCCCTCGCCCTCGTGGAGGGCTGGGTGGATGAACTCACTGCCGCAGCTACCGAGAAGCTCCTGCCCTCAGCGGGCGCACTTCGTGAAACGGTCCGCCGGCGCCGCGCCACCGGCGGTCCCGCCGAGCACGCGTTCTCGTCCTTGGTGGGTCTTGAGCTGCGTCCGCGGCGGCTGCGCGAGGCCGCAACTCTGTGGGCAGCCCTCAAGAAGGAACGCGGCATCGAAGGGCGCGACGCCATCTGGCACCACCCCGATCTCCTGCCCACTGCCGAGGACCTCGACGATCCCCTGGGATTCAGCGGGCGCCGCAAGCTGGCCGAAGCTAGCGACACCGAAGTGGACGATGCCCTGCAGAAACTGCTCAGCGGCGGCTTCGACGCCGCACCCGAGCAGGGCGACGAGGACGCCGGACGTGGTACAGACGCTGACTCCGGCGACGAAAGCAGCAAGGGCGACGAAGCTGAGGGCCGGACTGAGGGCGGCGACCAGCCAAAGGGCTAGGAGCCTGCTCCCGGGCCGGGCCTAGTCGGCGTCGCCCGGCAACAGGGCGCGCTGGCCTGGTGCGTCGCCCTCCACGTGGGACTCCCCGCCATCAGGACCGGCCGCAAGGCCGCGGGAGGTGGCGAACGAGACGCCCTCCAGGAATGCCTTGGCCCGCGCCGTTTCCGGATAAGCCTCCAGCAACTTCCAGAAGGCGGCATTGTGCCCGGCCACCAGAAGGTGGGCCAGTTCGTGCAGCAGCACGTAGTCGATCACCCACTGTGGCATGGCCCGGAGCTTGTCGGAAAGCCGGATGGTGCCTTCGGACGGCGTCGCTGACCCCCAACGGGAGTTCTGGTTGCTCACCCAGCGGACCGACGTCGGGACTGCCCGGCCGCCGAAGTAGCGGGCGGACAGGTCCGCGGCGTGGGCCGCAAGCCCGGCATCCGTGGCAGGTTGGTGCCGGCGTTTTTGCGCACGGCGGGTGCCCTGGCGGTGCAGCTTCTCCAGCATGCGATGAACCCACTCGGATTCCTGGGCAGCCGTGAAACGGGCCGGTATTGCCACCACAGCTGTGCCGTTCTCCCAGAATGCAGCGACGGTCCGGGTGCGCCGCGCTGACCGCCGGACTTCCACGGGCGCGCCGTCCGCCGTGGTCAGCTGCGGTCCCTTTCGGTGTTTCGACGGCGGGGTCACAGTGTGGTGCTTTCGACGAGGACCTTCAGCACGTCCTCACCGTAGCGTTCAAGTTTGGACGGGCCGACGCCGGCGAGCGAGGCCAGTTCCTCCAGCGACGACGGCCGGGCCTCGGCAATGGCGGTCAGGGTGGCGTCGGTGAACACCACAAAAGCCGGGACTTCGGCAGACAGCGCAACTTCCTTGCGCCAGTGCCGGAGGGCGTCGAAGGTCTGTTCCGAGTAGCTGGGCGGGCAGTCGTTGCAGCGCCCCACCTTGCGTTCGGCGCCACTTGCCAGCATGCTGCCGCAGACCCGGCACGTGGCAGGCTTGGCAGCTTTCCGGCTGGGCGCAGCTCCCTTGCCGCGGGCGGTGGAACTGGCCACGGAATCCGGCCGAAGACCGTCAAGGAAACGGGACGGCTTCCGGTTTGCCCTGCCGCCGGGTGTCCGCGCCGTGGACCAGGACAGGAAGAGGTGCTCACGGGCGCGGGTGATTCCGACGTAAAGGAGCCGCCGTTCCTCATCCACCGCTTCCGGGGTGTCCGCAAAGGAGATCGGCATCAGCCCTTCGCAAAGGCCAACAAGGAACACGGCGTCCCACTCCAGGCCTTTGGCGGCGTGCAGCGAGGCCAGTGTGACGCCCTGAACGGTGGGGGCATGCTGTGCGAGTGAGCGTTCCTGGAGTTCATTGACGAAATCCGCGAGGCTGAATTGGTCTCCCCGTACCTGGACCAGTTCGTCGGCGAGGGCAACCAGTGCCGCCAATGACTCCCAGCGTTCCCGCAGAGCCCCGCCGTTGTGCGGTGGAGAGTCGGTATAACCCAGCGAGGCCACGATGTCCCGTACCAATTGCCCCAACGGTTCCGGAGTGCCAGTTTCCGCCACAGCCCTGGTTGCAGCCCGCAGCTGGAGGATGGCGTCCCTGACTTCCTTGCGGGCGAAAAAGCGTTCACCGCCGCGCAGCTGATAACCAATGCCCGCGGCAGCCAGTGCCTGCTCGTAAGCTTCGGACTGGCCGTTCGTGCGGAAGAGGACAGCTACCTGGCTTGCCGGCGTACCGGCGTCGAGCAGTGCCTGCACCTTAAGCGCCACCGTGGCCGCTTCTGCCTCGTCATCGGAGCACTCCGTGAACTGGGGAACCGGGCCCGCCGGACGCTGGGCCACCAGTTGCAGCGGCGCGGCCCACGCTGCGTCCGCCACGGGTCCGCCGCTTCGGCGGCCCGCGAGGAGGTCGTTTGCAAGTTTGACCACCTGCGGCGTGGAGCGGTAGTCCCGGATCAGCTTGACCACGTTGGCCTCCGGATACCTTGCCTTGAAACCCAGCAGGTGTTTCGGGGACGCGCCAGTGAACGAGTAGATGGTCTGGCTCGCGTCACCTACAACGCAGAGTTCGTCGCGGCCGCCAAGCCACAGCTCAAGGAGTCGCTGCTGGAGCGGGGAAACGTCCTGGTACTCGTCGACCACGAAGTGGCGGTACTGTTCGCGCACCGTGGCGGCCACTTTCTGGTCCTCCTGCAGGATGCCCACGGTGATCAGCAGGACATCCTCGAAGTCGATGACGTTGCGGTCGGTTTTGACGTCCTCGTAGGACTGGAAGACCCGGGCCACGGCGGTGAGGTCGAACCCGCCGGGAGTACCCCGGTCCTGGGCGTTCTCCAAGTAGTTGGCGGGGGTCAGCATGGAAACTTTCGCCCACTCGATTTCCGAGGCGAGGTCCCGGATCGAAGCCCTGTCCGTGCTGAGGCGCAGGCGGCGGGCGGCCTCGGCGATCATCTGGGCTTTGTGGTCCAGGAGATTGGGGAGGGTGCCGCCAACAGCCTGGGGCCAGAAAAACTGCAATTGCCGGAGTGCGGCCGCGTGGAAAGTCCGGGCCTGCACATTGCCCACGCCGAGGTCCCGCAGCCTGCTTCGCATTTCGGCGGCGGCGCGGGCGGTGAAGGTCACTGCCAGGAGACGTTGCGGGCTGTAAACCCCCGAGTGCACGCCATAGGCGATGCGGTGGGTGATGGCCCGCGTCTTTCCGGTACCGGCGCCGGCCAGCACACATAGCGGGCCGTTGAGTGTGCTCGCAACTTCCCGCTGTTCGGCGTCCAGGCCACCCAGGATGCGGTCCTCAAGGGACGCTGAACTGTCCACTGCACTGTCAAAATTCTCTGTAGTCACTCTGCTGCTCTGTTGTCTCGACTACCTGGTGCTGGAGTCTGGTCGGTGGATTCTGCCCGGCGTTCAGGCGTCGGCGCGGTCCAGGATTCGTCCGCCGTACCAGTGCTCAATCAGCGAACGGGCAATGGACAGGCGGCTGGAGATGGTGATCTCCCCGGTAAGCACTGCTTGCTGGAGTTCCTCCCGGCTGAACCAGCGCGCCCTGGTGACTTCCACGCCGTCGGGCGTTGCCTCGGCATCCGCGGTGATAGCCGTAAATCCAAGCATAAGGGAGGCTGGGAACGGCCAGGGCTGGGAACCCAGGTACTGGCAGGCGGAAACCCTGACACCGACTTCCTCATGGATTTCCCTGACCACGGCCTGCTCGAGTGACTCCCCAGGTTCAACGAACCCGGCGAGGGTTGAGTAGTTCCTGGCATCCAGCGGGCCGCCGCCACCCAGCAGCAGCCTCCCGTCCGGGCCTACAACGGTGACGATGATGGCAGGATCCGTCCGCGGGTAGTGTTCGGAGTTATCTTGCGGGCAGCGGCGCATCCATCCCCCGGACTCCACAACCGTGGGAGCGCCGCACCGCGGACAGTGCGTGTGTCCGGAGTGCCAGTTGGCGATGGCGCTTGCTTCGACGAACAGGGCCGTGTCCGTGGGATTTAGTTCGGCAGCAATGTCCCGGAAGCCCACCCAATAGGCATTGGCGGGTATTCCCGCAGTGCCCGGTGCTGCGGCATTTTCCAGCACCACCAGGAGAAGCTCGGTCCCTTCCGGCAGGTCCGAACCGTCCAGGGCGGCGCCCAGATAGATGACATGCTCCGGCGCGGCTCCAAGGTGTTCAAGGTTCTTTACCAGCCGGGAGGCGGCAGCCAGGTACAGGCTGTTTCCGGTCACGAGGGCCTGCCGACCCGACAGAACCACCGCCATGGTGCCGTCTCGGCCAAGCAGCTCATCCACCATGCCCGGGCGTGTCCGGGCTGCAGAGCCCCGATCCATCATCGCTGGACGGACGGGAAGCACGGTATCGAACAGGTGGTTGGCGGGCAACCGGACTGCCGGTGTCCGGTAGGCCGGTGTAGCGGACTCCGCATGACTCATGAGTCCACCGTACTGACTCGGGCCGACAATTGATATTTAGGGAGGCCAGGGACAGGTGCCGTGGCTACAGGCAGAGATTTGACGCATATCTGGAGACTCGCCGCTGGCGCACCGTTGTCTTGGACGCGTGTCAATCTACCGTGGAACGGTGAGAAGAAAACCGATCGAACTGGCAGCCGTGGCAACAGCGGCAGTCCCCGGGCTGACTCCAACTGCGGTCAGTTCCGCTCCGGATGATGCCGCCGACTTCGACACCGCGCTGCTCCTCGATTCGGAAGGAAAGCGCTGGAGGGTCAGGTCGCCGCGGCACGCTGAAGCCAGCGCCCGGCTGGAGACGGAGTTCCTGGTCCTGCGCGCGTTCGCCCCGGGCATCCGGGCCGAGTTGCCCTTTCTCATGCCCACTGTTGCCGGTAGCGTGCGCTTGGGCGCCCTCAGCACTTTCGTATACTCCCACTTGGCCGGTTCCACCCGGAGCGTGGAGGAACTTACAGCCGGCCCCGAGCAACTCGCCCGTGAAATCGGCGTGGCACTGGCCGCGATCCACGACCTGCCCCATGCGCTGGTCAGCAATGCGGACCTGCCCAGCTACACACCCAACGAATTCCGCCAGCGCAGGCTGAACGAATTGGACCAGGCCGCAACCACAGGCAAGATCCCGCCGTCCCTCCTGCGCCGTTGGGAGCACGCGCTCGAAGATGTATCCCTGTGGCGCTTCAACCCCTGCGTGGTCCACGGCGACCTGCACGAAGATAACCTCCTGGTGGAGGGCCACCGGGTAACAGCCGTCACCGGGTGGACAGACCTGCGGATCGGTGATCCCGCCGATGACTTCGCCTGGCTGGTGGCCTCCAACGAACAGGACTTCGTGGACACTGTCCTGAGCAGCTATACCGAAAGCCGCCGGGACGCCCCGGACAAGCACCTGCTGCGAAGGGCCGCACTGTCCGCCGAGTTCGCCCTGGCGCAGTACCTCGTCAAAGGCATCGCGGCTGGCGATGAGGCGATGATTTCCGAGGCGGAGGGCATGCTGGAAACCCTCGCCAGCGACATCGCCGAGCACGGTGGGCAGGCCATCAGCGTTGAGCCGCTCCCCTCCCCCGCGGCTCCGGCAGGCACCGCTGCCGCCGGGACAGCTGCAGCCTGGACGGACACGGCCGACGGCGGCTCCGGAGACAGTGCCGCGGCTCCCGGCAACGAACAGGGCCCGGCAGCCGGACACCCTGTGGTCGCCGATGTATCGCCTGGGATCGTTCAGCCCGTGACGGTACTCCCGATTCCCGCCCCGGTCTTGCCTGCCGTCCAGGTGTCACCGATCCCGGACGACGAACCCGAGCAGTACGTACCCGAGCAGGACGAGGAGCCTACCCCGGCTGAACCGCCGGCAAAGGTGCCGTCGGCAGACGACACCTCCACGGCGGCCATCACCGTCATCGACGTCAAGAAGCCGTGACGGAGTAGGACTCCGACACCATCGCCTCCAACTCTGCGGCCGACGCGAGGTCGTGCGGGCGGACCACCTGGTTGTCGGCCACGTAGAAGAACGCTGCCCGTACCTCGTCCACCGCGATGCCCTTCAGCCTTGCCCAGGCAAGACGGTAGGCCGCAAGCTGGACCGACCTGGCTTTAAGGTGCGCGGCGGCTGGACGGCGGCCTGTCTTCCAGTCCACTAGGTCCCACCGGCCGTCCGCGTCACGGAAAACTGCGTCGATCCGGCCGCGGACCACCACGTCTCCCACGCGGGTCTCCACAGGCACTTCAACAAATGCCGGGGAACGGTTGGCCCATTCGGACGCCCGAAAGGTGGCCACCATGTCGTCGAGGTCGTAGGCCGCATCAATGTGGTCGTCCGGTCCCGGTGCGTCGCCGAGGTCGAGCATTCCGGCGCTACCGAAGTATTCCTCCACCCAGGAATGGAAGGCGGTACCTTTCCGCGCGGACATGCCCGGTTCCCGGGGAACGGGCCTCCGAAGGCGTTTCAGCACAGCCGCCGGATCTTCGCCAAGGTCAACGAGCGTGGATGCCGAAATGTGGCTGGGCAGGTGCACATCCTGCCCGCGTGCCCGGCTGGAGCGCCGTTCCAGGAGCAGCGATGCTTCAGCATCCCACCCTGAGGCGGGGACGCGCAGCCCGCGGCCGTCCCGGGCTGGACCCGTGTCCGTGGCTGGGCCCGTGTCCGTGGTTGGGCCGTCCAGGGCGGCGAGCAACCGCGAGGCGGCCAGTTCCATCGATGCACGCCGGCCGGGAACGAGGCGAAGGCGTTGTCCCGTCCTGGGGTCCACTGGCCCTTCCAGTGGGTCGTAGGGCCACTGCGCCATCTCTGTTTCCAGTGTCAGCGGACTCTTCTCGGGAAGGGAGGCCTCGTCCACCGAGGCAGGGTGGACCGCCGCAGCGCCCGTATCTCTGCCCGCCCCGGACCGAACTGCCAGCGGCTCAAGTTCAGCCAGGAACGGGGACATCTCGGACCGGCCCGCCCGCGAACCAACCCAGGCGGCACTGGACACCCACAGGACATGCTTGGCTCGTGTATACGCCACGTAGGCAAGGCGCCGTTCCTCCGACTCGCCGTGGGCCTGTACGGCGGACTTGAATTCCTTCTCCGCGTCCAGCCATCCCTTCTGGTCAGGCTGGTCGAGGTCCCACTGGGGCAGATCCGCACGATCACCCCGCAATGGCCAGGGCAGGGCCGCGGCCCCGCTGCTCCACCGCGAATCGCGGCTGCTGGGGAAGGCGCCAGCGTTGAGGCCGGGCACAAAAACCACGTCCCATTCCAGCCCCTTGGACGCGTGGACCGTCAGGAGCTGCACGGCTTCGCGGTTGACGTCCGCGGCTGGCGCGTCAAGTCCGTTCTCCTCGGCGGCGGCAGCCTCCAGCCATGCCAGGAAAGCCAGAATGTCCACCCGCTGCGACGTTCTCAGGAACCCGGCCGCAGCGTCCTGGAAGGCGTCAAGGTTGCGACGGGCCTGATGGATGGTGATACCCGGGCGCGCGGCCACCTCAATGTCCAGCAGCATGGCCCGTTCCACTTCTCCAAGAAGGGTGGTCAAATCATCGCCAAGGTAACCGCGCAGTTGCCTCAATTCCACCGACAGCCGGCCGAGCCTCTCCCTCGCTTCCGCGCTCAGGGATCTTCCGTGTGAGGATGTCCAGCCGTCGCGCGGAAGCCAGTCCAGGGCCTCTACGAGGCTGGAACCATCCGTCAGATCGCTCTCCACCACCGGCCCGTCGTCGTCCGCTGTTCCGGCGTCCGCGGTTCCAGCTTCCGCTTCACGCGCTGCGGCGGGCTGCCCGCGCCTGCGTGCCAGCTGGCTCGACCAGTCGCGGAATGCCATCAGGTCTGCGGGGCCGATCCGCCACCGGGCGCCGGCGAGGAGCCGCATCAGGGAATCGGATCGTCCTGGATCGGCCAGCACCCTCAGGGTTGAGACGAGGTCCACAATTTCCGGGGTGTCCAGCAAGCCGCCCAGTCCAACGATCTCATAGGCGATTCCGCGGGCCTCCAACTGCCGGCTGATGGTTTCCATCTGGGCGCGGCGACGGCACAGCACTGCGAGCGCAGGAGGCACGGGGGTGCCATCAGGCTTGAGTTCAAAGTCCGTGAGCCGGTACTTCAGTACGTCTTCGGCAAGGGCTGAGGCTTCCTCGACGTCGGTCCCGAACCGTCCAAGCACCACGCGTCCGTCCATGGCGTACGGGCTCGGCTGGAGCGGCGGGACGTTCGTGGTGGGTACCCCGTGGGCGCGGGGCCCTGGGGTGCCGGCCGGTTCCCTGTGCGCGGCCGCCCTGCCCAAGGACTCCGACATCACGTTGGCTGCCTTGAGGATGGACCGGCCGTTGCGCCAGGCCGTGGTCAGGAAGGAAGTAGGGGCTGGTTTGAAGTTTTCGTCTTGTTGCGGGCCGGGCAGGCGGACGGGGAATTCCCGGACGAAGTGGAATAACTGCCCTGCGGAGGCGCCTCGAAAACCGTAGATGGACTGGTTGGGGTCCCCCACGGCCGTGACGGCGTGCCCGCCGCCGAAGAGCCGCGAGAAGAGGACCAGCTGCGCGTACGAGGTGTCCTGGAATTCATCCAGGAGCACTACCTTGTAGCGCTGGCGCTCCATCTCGGCAGCCAGTGGGACCTCCTGGGCCACGCGTGCAGCGAGGGCTACCAAGTCACCGAAATCGAGGGCACCGCGGGCACGCTTGGCCGCTGAATAACGGCCCACCATGTCCGCAACGCTGGCCCTGGTCCTCAGCATGGCGGCCAGGTCCGTTGCAGCCTGTGTCGGGTTCTTTTTTCCGTCAGCGACGTACGGGAGGCTCTCGAACTCTGCGAGCCGTGCCATCAGCCAAGCCTCGACATCCGCGGGTTGCTGGAGGTGTTCCGCGCATTCGCCGGCAAGCTGGATGACCGCCTTCACCAACGTGGATTTTGCCGCGCTGAAGTGTCGGTACTCGCCATCGAAGGCTTCGACCACCTCGCTGGCGAGCTGCCAGGCCTGGGCGCCACCCAGCAGCACGACGTCGCGTTCCACTCCCAGCCTGAGCCCGTAGTCGGACACGATGCCGCTGGCAAAGGAGTGATACGTGGATACTTTTGGCTCAAGTGCGTCGCTGCTGAGCAGGCCTTCGGGGAACAGTGCGTTTCCCGTGTCCTCTGCAGCGATGCGCTGCAAAACCGCCAGCTTGGCCCTGATCCGGGTGGCGAGTTCACCGGCAGCCTTCCGGGTGAACGTGACCCCGAGGACTTCCTCGGGCCTGACCCATCCATTGGCTACCAGCCAGACCACGCGGTCAGCCATGGTGGCTGTTTTGCCCGATCCTGCGCCGGCAATAACCAATCGCGGCGTCAGGGGCGAGGAAATGATCGCGGCTTGTTCAGCTGTAGGTGAGTTCTTTTCACCCATGAGGCGGGACAGCTGTTCGGGACTGAACCGGGGTTCGGGAAGGCCAGTTGCCTGGGTCATTCTGTTACCTGCTTTCCGCGGACGCAGAGGGGGCAGACTTCGGGAAGCCTGCAGCCGTGACCGCCGTGCCCGCCCTTTGCGGGGTCGTGCCGGGCTTCGAAGACGCTGCCCGCCATCACTGCCGCCGCGCCGTTCACCATGTCAAGGGCCCAGTTGTCCCGGGGGTCGAGCGATTCCTGCTGCTGGACGCCGGGACCCTTTGTTCCCGTCCCCAGTTGGGCCAGCACGGCACCGCCGGGCATGGCTTGTCCGGGTACGCCGGAAGCATCGTCGAATCCGCCCGCAAGGACGGCGGCCTGGTAGGCCCCAAGCTGGGGATGCCGGGAAAGTTCGGTCTTGCCGGGCTGCCTTTTTCCGGTCTTCAGGTCCACGACCACGAGTCTTCCTTCGGAGTCGATCTCGAGCCGGTCAACCTGGCCGCGAAGGACCGCTGACCGGGCTTGGTCCTCCGACGACGCGGCTTGGCCGTCGTCACCGGCTGGCCCCGGTTCCAGGGGATAGTCGCTGGCCATGCTCCCTGCCGGGATCACATCCGGGAGCTGAACCGCAAAGTCCTGTTCCACTCCCAACAGGCTGCGCCCTTCGCTTCGCATCACCAGCACGTACTGGGCGAGTTTGCGGACCATGGCCTCGGCACGCTGGAAATCGAGCCGGCCTTCCCAGTTGTCCTTCATACCAAGCGCGGGCCATCGCCGGACAAGCTCGGTGACGTATTCGCTGCCGGAGGCGTCCGGCAGGTCTTGCGCAATGGCATGGACCAGGGTGCCCAGGCTTCGGGCAAAATCAGTCGCGGCCTCGCCACCGGCCGCCTGCACAAACCAATCCAGTGGGGACTTCTGGACAGCTTCCACCTTCGACGGCGAAACATAGACCGTTCCACCGGGCGGCACGACTGATTCCGTCGTGGTCAGGGGAGCCAGGCCCCACCAGGTGTCCGGATGGGCGCCGGGAACGGCGGGGTTGGCCGCCGCCAGGCGGGCAAGGACCCTGACCGCCTCCGCGGCTTCCGGAGCGTACGCGCCGTCGAGCTGGGCGTACTGCCGGAGCTCCGCGACGAGGGCTCGGAGCGTCATGGGCCGTTCCACAGGGGTGAAGCCGCGGCCCTCCTGGCCGGGGCTCAGCGGCGCAACGTAGTCGAGGAACGAGGAGGGCTGGTCGTCCTCGGACGAGACGGCCGTGCAGATCAGGAGGTCCTGCGCCCTGGAGATGGCCGTTGAGAAGCTTCTGAGTTCGTCATACCGGATGTCCCGCAGCCGGCTCAGCGGGTCAAGTTGCAGCGCGTATTCCACGCCATGCTCCACAGCGTCGGCATAAAGGGTGCTGCCCAGGAGCTCTCCACGGAGCCTGGTATTGGGCCACACGCCTTCCTGGAGCCCTGCAATGATTACCACGGGCCATTCCCTGCCTGCGGCGCTGGCGGGGGTCATCAGTTCGACGGCGTCATCCACCTGGGCCCTTGCTGCCAGGGTGTCCATGGGAAGCTCCTGGTTCAGGAGGTACTCCAGGAACTGTTCCGGACCCGCACCGGGCATCTGGTCCACGTAGCGTTCCGCAGTATGGAAGAGCGCCATCATGGCGTCAAGGTCCCGGTCGGCGCGGGCGCCGTGGGGACCGCCGGTGAGCGCAGTTTCTGTCCACGCGTTCGCCAGTCCGGTGGAGTGCCACAGAGCCCAGAGCACGGACTCCGCATTGGCTCCCGGCTGGCTGATGGCAGTACGTCCGGCCTGGATCATTCGCGCCGTTCGGCGCGCCGCCCTGCCTTCCATCCCCAACGTGGCGAGGGCGCCGGGTTCCAGCAGCGCTTCGACCAGCAGGGCGTCGCTGGTGCGGCCGCCGCCGCCTTCGAGTTCTTCACGCCGCAACGACTGCCTCAACCTGCGCAATTCAATCGATGTTGCTCCGCCGATCCGCGAGGTGAGCAGTGAAACAGCCGATTCAGGGGTCAGCAGGTCAGGATCCAGGGCGATCGCATAGGCGTCCAGAAGCGGGCGTACGGCAACTTCGTCACGCACGGCGGACTCTGCTACGGGAACCCGGACGGGGATCCCCTGCCCTGAAAGGTAGCGCTGAAGCTCGCTGAGCTGGCCTCCGTTCCGAACAATGACAGCGATTTCGGCCAGGTCACGACCGTGGTTAATGTGCTGGTCCAGGATCCGCTGGGCGACATAGCGCAGTTCATGGACCGGTGAGGGCACGAGATGGGCTTCGACGGCACCCTGCCTGGGGGGTCGGCTTCCGGGATCCTGCTGCTCCAGCCGCCGGGCCAGCCGGCCGCCTGCCCGCTGTGAGATCCGGCCGGCAACCCCGAGCCATGCCTCCGCGACGGCGGGCGCGTGCCGGTGCGTGTGCCACAGCGGCCGTTCCAAGGTGTTTTTGCCGCCGGAGAGCAGCCGGGGAAGTTCGGCCACAAGATCGGGCCTGGCTCCACGGAAACCCTGCACAACGGTGTCCGGGGAAGAGGTCACAAAGCAGTCTTTGCCAGCCGCGATGTCGGCGAGCAGCTCAAAAACGGCCGGATTCGCTTCCTGGATATCGTCCACCAGCAGCAACTGCAGACGTTCGCGTTCAGCGGCGAGGAAGTCAGGCGCATCCTGGAAGATTTGCCGGGCAGCGGTGATGATTCCAGCGGGGTCGAAGGCCTCAGGCATACGGAGGTCCAGGACGTCCCGGTATTCGGCATAAAGCGCCGCGGCGGCGATCCAGTCCTCCCTTCCGCAGCGGCGGCCAAGGTCTTCCAGGTCTTCGGCTGTCCTGCCCGATTCGATGATCCGGTCAAAGAGCTGGCGGACTTCGTGACGGAATCCCCTGGTCTCCAGCGCAGCGCCCAGGTCCGCAGGCCACGGCAGTTGCAGCCCTGGAAGGGCGTGCCCTTCCAGGAGCTCCTTGATGATGAGGTCCTGCTCCGGTCCGGACAGGAGGCGCGGCGGCCGCGGGAGCGGCAGGATGCCCTCCGCTTTGGCCCGGCGGATCAGATCGAAGGCATAGGAGGCCCAGGTCCTGGCCGGCGTTGTGCTCAGGCTCCGATCCAGCCTGGCGGTGAAGCGGTCACGAAGTGAGTCTGCCGCCAGCCGGCCCGGCGCTAGGATCAGGATCCGTTCAGGGTCCACGCCTTCGTGGAGGGCCCGGCGGACGGCCGCCTCGATCAGGACAGTGGACTTGCCGGTCCCTGGCGCTCCTGGAACCAGGACCGGCCCGGAGCCGTGCGGGACCTCCACGGCGGCCTGCTGGTCGGCTGTAAGCAGAGGGATGGAGCCCTGCAGCCGGCGGGGCGGAAGCAGCCGGAGGCCGGTCCCGTTCTCACGCTGGCCCGGTGCGGCCAGGTCCGCTGCAGGATATGCGGCATCGACGTAGTCGACAGGGGAGTCGGGCAGGAGGTCCGTCTGCAGGCTTGTTAGCGTCACACGGACATTTCATCATCAGCCACGGACAATTTATGAAGCCCACGCTCGAGCCGGTCCGCAATGGCGTCCAGCTGGTCGAATTCGGCGTCTGTGGGAGTCCATCGGGCCGCGGCAAGGTTGACGCGCCAGCGGCCTTCACCCGTGCGAAGGAATTCGTCGTGGCTGCCCAGCAGGGGCGTTCCTTCGTCCAGGTAGTGGCGAAGAGCTGCGGCTTCGTGGCCTTCGGGAGCCTGCCCGCTGGCTTTGAGGATCCGCCACCACGGCACGCCGCTGCCGTAGTGGCTCATGACAGCACCCACCTGCCGCGGTCCGCCTGCTCCCAGCAGTTCGGCGATGTCGCCATAGGCAACGACGGCGCCCCGAGGCACCAGCTCCACCACGGCCAGCACCGCCTCAACATACTCCGTCCGCATGGATCCAGCGTACCGGTGCCAGGGGTCCGCTTAGCCGATGCCGTGCCCACCCTAGCCCCGCACGATACGAAATCCCGGACCCGCCGAGGGCGCTGCCGCAGACTGTCAGTGCCGGCCGCTAGCGTGGGAGCATGAGCACTTGGAACACCCTCCCCCGCGCAGCCTTCGACCTCGAGACCACAGGCCGGAACTCCCGCGCTGCACGCATCGTCACGGCGTCGGTGACCGTCGTTGACCACCAGGGGGATGTCATCAAGGAACACGAATGGCTGGCAGACCCAGGGGTCGAGATCCCCACCGAAGCAAGCGACGTCCACGGCGTCACCACCGAGCAGGCAAGGCGTGAAGGCAGGCCAGCGCATGAGGTGACCAGGGAGCTCGCCACCGTCCTGCAGGAGCTTTTTGATGCCGGCGTTCCTGTGATTGCATTCAACGCCAGTTACGACTTCACCGTGCTGGCGGCCGAATCGGCGAGGTATGGCGTGAAGCAGCTGAGCCGGTTCCCGGTCCTGGATCCCTACATCATGAACAAGCAGGTGGACCGGTACCGGAAGGGCAAACGAACGCTGACCGCCCTGTGCGAGGAGTATGGGGTCAACCTGGACAACGCCCACACCTCCGCAGCGGATGCCCTGGCCACGCTCAGGGTGCTGGATGCGATGGCGGGCAAGTTCCCCAAGCTGCGGATGCCGGCCAGCCAGCTTCATCAGCTCCAGGTGGACTGGGCCGTTAGCCAGGCAGCTGATTTCCAGGGATACCTGCGGAAGACCAAGCCTGCAGCCGTCATCGAAGGCGACTGGCCGGTGCTACCGCCGGAAGATGCCAGCCGCGGCGACTTCTAGCTGCGAGCTAACTCACACTTATTGCCGCCTACGGCATGGAAGGCTGGGACCAGCCGGTGATTCGGCGATGGCGGCGGCGACGAGCCCAGCCAAGGGCCCCCGCTCGGCCTGGCCGATCAATATTCGGCTAGACGTGCGCCTGACCGTCCCATCTTCACCTATCCGCCGATTTAGTCCTTAGTGAGATGATTAAGTTTTGCGGTCCCCTGCCCTGAGCGTCAGTCCCCTTGACGCGGCAGACCCCCGGCGAGACGTGTGCAGCTGTGCGGCCGGGATGAACTTATGACTCAGATGAAAGTGACTACCTGATGAAATCGAAAGCCATGAAATGGCTGACCAGCGTTCCTGTGGCTATCGCCCTGGCCGCCTCCCTCGCGGCTTGCGGCGGGGCTTCCTCACAGCCTGCCGGCACCCCTACGGACGCCCTGGCCGGCAGCGATCAGCAGACGCTGGACAAGTACACCACCGCTGATGTCACCCCGATCGACCAGATCGACAAGGCCAAACTTGGGCTGAACACCGAAGGCAAACTTGAAGTGGGCACGCTCTCCGATGCCCCGCCGAACATCTTCCTTGACCCCTCCGGCAAGTTCACGGGCTACGACAACGAGCTGCTGCGCGCAATAGCCGGCAAGCTTGGCCTCGAGGTGGAGTTCGTTGCCACGGACTTCTCCGCCCTGCTCTCCCAGGTCCAGAACAAGCAGTTCGACGTCGGATCGTCCTCCATCTCCACCACGGACAAGCGCCGTGAAAACGTCGGCTTCACCAACGGTTACGACTTCGGTTTCATGGCTGTGGTGGCCAAGACCGACGGCGACGTCAAGGGCTTCGCAGACCTCGACGACAGCCTCCGCATCGGAGTAGTCCAGGGCACCGTCCAGGATGACTATGTCACCAACACGCTGAAGCTTGAACCCATCCGCTTCCCGGACTACAACACCGTGTACGCCAACGTCCGCAACGGCCAGGTCGACGCCTGGGTTGCTCCGTCGCAGCAGGCCACCGGCCAGGTCAAGGAAGGCGACGGCACCGTCATCGCCGAATCGGTTGTCAACACCCAGAACTTCACTGCGTACGCCGTGAACAAGGACAACAAGCCGCTGATCGATGCCCTGAACTCGGGCCTTGATGCAGTCATCGCAGACGGAACCTGGTCCAAGCTGACCAAGGAATGGTACCCGGACCGCGAAATGCCGAGCGACTGGAAGCCGGGCAGCAAGGCTGCCACGGTTCCCCAGAGCTGATCCGGGCCGCTGCCCCTATGGACACACTGGAACAACTTGCCGACACCTTCTTCAACTGGGGTGCCATGGCGGAGGTCCTGCCGTCCCTGATCATGGTTGGCCTGCCCAACACGATTATCCTGGCAGTGACCTCTGCTGTCCTGGGCTCCTTGCTGGGCCTGGCGCTTGCCCTGATGGGCATTTCCCGCAACGCCGGGGCACGCTGGGTGGCGCGCATCTACACGGACATCTTCCGTGGCCTTCCGGCCATCCTGGTGATCCTGGTGATCGGGATAGGCCTCAGCCCGCTCGCCCGTGAGCTGACCGGCTCGAGGAACCCGTATCCCTTGGGTGTCCTGGCGCTGACGCTCATCGCCGCCGCGTATATCGGTGAGATCTTCCGCTCGGGCATCCAGAGCGTGGAGAAGGGGCAGTTGGAGGCGTCCCGGGCGCTGGGGTTCAGCTACGGCAGTTCGATGCGCCTGGTGGTGGTACCGCAGGGCATCCGTCGGGTGCTGCCTGCTTTGGTGAACCAGTTCATCTCCCTGCTCAAGGACTCTTCGCTGGTGTTCATGCTGGGCCTGGCCGCCTCCGAGCGCGAGATCTTCCGGATCGGAAACGACGCCATGGCCAACTCGGGGAACCTCTCCCCGCTGGTGGCCGCTGGCCTCTTGTACCTGATCCTTACTGTTCCGCTGACCCACTTCGTGAACTTCATCGATAACCGGCTCCGTACGGGCAGGCCGGAAAAGAAGGAACCGGACGAGTTGGCAGCACCTATCGGCAAGGGGGCACAGGCATGACCGAATTTACCTCCGGCACCCTGACCGGCAAGAACCTGCACCTCTCGTTCGGCCACAACCACGTGCTCCGCGGCATCGATCTCCATGTGGAGAAAGGCACCACGGCTTCGGTGATCGGCCCGTCCGGCTCCGGCAAGTCCACGCTGCTGCGGGTCATGAACCGGCTGATCGAGCCGGACCAGGGCGATATCCTCCTGGACGGCCGCTCTGTCCTGAAGGACAACCCGGACGAGCTGCGCCAGCGGATCGGCATGGTGTTCCAGCAGTTCAACCTGTTCCCGCACAAGACCGTTGTGGAAAATGTGTCGCTGGCTCTGCGCAAGCTCCGGAAGCTGCCCAAGGACCAGGCGCATGCCGAGGCCTTGGAGCAACTGGACCTCGTGGGGCTAAAGCATAAGGCTGATGCGCGCCCGGCCAACCTTTCGGGTGGCCAGCAGCAGCGCGTGGCGATCGCCCGTGCCCTCGCCATGAAGCCCGAGGTGATGTTCTTCGACGAGGCCACGTCCGCATTGGATCCCGAACTCGTCAAGGGTGTCCTGGCATTGATGGCGGATCTCGCCAAGGGTGGCATGACCATGGTGGTAGTGACCCATGAGATGGGCTTCTCCCGCAACGTTTCAGACACCGTGACGTTTATGGATGCCGGCGTGGTGGTCGAGTCGGGTCCGCCCGAACAGATCTTCAGCTCCCCCGGCACGGACCGGCTCAAAGGCTTCCTCTCGGACGTCCTCTAGCGGCACCCACAGAAAATCCCCGCCTTCCGGACTTATCCCCCTTGCTTGCAGCGGGGATTTGTCCGGGAGGCGGGGATTTTTGGTTTTAAAGAACGACGCCGGAACTAGCCTTGCGCGGCGGCGGCTGCCTTTGCGGCGGCAGGGAGGGCGTCGAAAATCCGGTTCATGGCGGCGTCGTCGTGGGCGGCCGAGAGGAACCAGGCCTCAAACACGGAGGGCGGCAGGTAGAGCCCGGATTCCAGCATGGAGTGGAAGAAGGGCGCGTAGCGGAAGGTTTCCTGGCCTTGGGCATCGGCGTAGTTGTGGACGCCGGTGGCCGACGTTCCGAACGCGACCGAGAACAGGTTTCCGGCGAACTGGATCGAGTGGTCCACTCCGGCGGAGTCCAGGGCCTCGGACAGCGCCGAGGAAAGTTCGAGCGACCTCGCATCGATAAACGAGTAGACCTCCTGGGTGGCGTGGGTCAGCGTGGCGACGCCGGCGGCCATGGCTACCGGATTCCCGGACAGCGTTCCGGCCTGGTAGACCGGGCCGACGGGAGCGAGGTAATCCATGACGTCGGCACGCCCGCCCAGTGCCGCCGTCGGCATCCCGCCGCCGATCACCTTTCCAAAGGTGAGCAGGTCAGGGGTCCACGGCTCGGCAGCATCGGAGGCGCCGCCGGTGAGGCCCCAGTAGCCGGAGTAGCCCGTCCGGAATCCGGTCAGCACCTCGTCGACGATCAGCAACGCGCCGTGTTCGCGGGTGATGCGGGACAGGCCCAGGTTGAACCCCTCGGCGGGCGTCACCACCCCCATGTTGGCCGGGGCGGCTTCGGTGATGACCGCGGCAATGTTGGCGCCGTGGGTCGCAAAGGCGGCCTCGACGGCGGCGAGGTCGTTGTATGGCAGGACGAGCGTTTCAGCGGCGGTGGCTTCGGTGACGCCAGCCGAACCGGGCAGCGCCAGGGTGGCGACGCCTGAACCGGCCGCGGCGAGGAGCCCATCGAGATGGCCGTGGTAGCAGCCTGCGAACTTGATGATCAGGTTGCGTCCGGTGAATCCACGCGCCAGGCGGACGGCCGTCATAGTGGCCTCGGTGCCGGTGGACACCATCCGGACGCGTTCCGCGGCCGGGACGCGTTCCTGCACGATGGCTGCAAGGTTGGCCTCATCCGGCGTGGAGGCGCCGAAGGACAGGCCGCGGTCCACTGCGGCATGGACGGCCTCCAACACGGCGGGGTGCGCATGGCCGAGGAGCGCTGGGCCCCAGGAGCAGACCAGGTCAACGTATTCTTTACCGTCGGCATCGGTGAGGTAAGGGCCGCTGGCGGATACCATGAACCGCGGGGTTCCGCCGACGGAGCCGAAGGCCCGGACAGGAGAGTTCACGCCGCCGGGCATCAGCCGCCGGGCGCGGTCGAAGAGTTCCTCGTTGCGAGGATTGCTGGAAGTCATGGTTCCTATTCTTTCAGTTCGCCGGCACGTGAGTTACCGAGCAGTTCCGACACGCGGGGCGCCACCGCCGTGCCCATAAGCTCGATGGAACGCATCATGGCCGAGTGCGGCAACGGGCCGCTGCTGTACTTGAGGTCAAATCGGTCCACACCCAGGTCCGCCTTCAGCCGGACGATCTTGCGCGCCACGGTATCCGGCGACCCCACGTACAGGGCACCCTCCGGGGCGCAGAGGGCGTCGAACTCCGGCTTCCCGGCTGGTCCCCAGCCGCGCTCGGCGCCGATTCTGTTCCGCAGTTTGAGCCAGTGGGGGAAGAACTCCTCCCGGGCCTGTTCATCGGTCTGCCCCACATGGCCGGGCGAGTGGGTTGCCACCTGCTGAAGGGGGTGTCCGTACTGGGACATCGCCTCCCGGTAAAGCTCCGCCAGCGGGCGGAAGGCGCGCGGCTGGCCGCCGATGATGGCAAAGATGATGGGGTACCCGTACTGCGCGCAGCGAAGGACTGATTCGGTGGTCCCCCCGACGCCTATCCATGTAGGCAGCAGGTGGTGTTCCAGCGGCGGGTAGACGCTCAGGCCGTGCAGCGCCGGGCGGGTCCGGCCCTCCCAGTGGACGGGCTGCTGGGACCGTACCTTGTCGAACAGCTCAAGCTTCTCCTCGAACAGGACCTCGTAGTCAGCCAGGTCCAGGCCGAACAGCGGGAATGATTCGACGAAGGACCCGCGCCCCAGCATCACCTCAGCCCGGCCGTTGGAGAGGGCGTCAACGGTCGAGAACCGTTGGAATACCCTGATGGGGTCATCCGAGCTCAGGACCGTGACGGCAGATCCGAGCCGGATTTGGTGGGTCCGGGCCGCTGCGGCTGCGAGGAAAACCTCCGGGGCGGAGACGGCGAAGTCCTTGCGGTGGTGCTCCCCCACGCCAAATGCGTGGAGTCCGACGGCGTCAGCCAGTTCCGCCTGCTCGAGCAGCTGGCGCAGCACTTGGGCGTGCGGCTGCGGGCTGCCGTCCGGATTCTCGCCGACGTCGCCAAAAGTGTTCAGTCCCAGCAGGATCCGGTCAGCGGCTACCGGCGCGGTGGGACCCGCGGTCGGGGAAGAAGCCGGCTGCGAAGTCACCGGGTTTCCTTCAGCCAGCCGGCGAGCTCTGCAGCCCAGTAGGTCAGCACCATGTTCGCACCGGCCCGCCGGATGCCCAGCACGGACTCGGTGATGGCGGCACGGCGGTCGATCCAGCCGTTGGCCGCGGCGGCTTCGATCATCGCGTACTCCCCGGAGATCTGGTAGGCGGCCACGGGAACCGGGCTCATGGCGGCGACGTCGGCCACGATGTCCAGGTAACTCATGGCCGGTTTCACCATCACGATGTCAGCCCCCTCGGCGAGGTCCAGTTCCACTTCCCGGATGGCCTCGCGCCGGTTTCCGGCGTCCATCTGGTACGTCCGCCGGTCGCCTTTCAGCTGGGAGTCAACGGCTTCGCGGAAGGGACCGTAGAAGGCGGAGGCGTACTTGGCTGCGTAGGCAATCACCGCGGTGGTGCTGTGCCCGGCTTCGTCCAGAGCCTGGCGGATGGCTGCGATCTGGCCGTCCATCATTCCGGACGGGCCCAGCATATGGGCGCCGGCATCGGCCTGTGCCACCGCCATCCGAGCGTAGATCTCCACGGTGCGGTCGTTGTCTACGTATCCGTCGGCGTCGAGCACGCCGCAGTGCCCATGGTCGGTGAACTCGTCCAGGCAGACGTCACTCATGATGACCAGGCCGTCACCCACTTCGGCGCGGACGTCCCGGATGGCCTTGTTCAGCACACCGTCCGGTTCCAGTGAGGCGGTGCCCTCGGCGTCCCGGACCGCCGGAATGCCAAAGAGCATGATGCCTCCGAGTCCCAGCTCAACGGCTTCGGCGGCAGCGCGCTTGAGGGTGTCCGTGGTGTGCTGGACCACGCCCGGCATGGACGTGATGGGGTTGGGTTCGGTGAGCCCTTCCCGGATGAAGGCCGGCAGGATGAGCTCGGCCGGGGCCAGCCGCGTTTCCGCGGTGAGCCTGCGCATCGCCGGTGTAGTGCGGAGGCGTCGGGGCCGTTGATTGGGAAAGCTCATCGTGTGTCCTCCACAGGTGGTCCGGGTTGGGTCGGGGAATCCAGGGCTTCGCAAACCGCGGCAACGAGTCCGGCGGGGGTGGGCTCAGCCGCGACGGCTGCAACATCGAGTCCGAGGGCTGAGGCTTCGTCCGCCGTCGAACGTCCGATCGCGACCAGCCGGCAGTCCCGCAGCGGGGAAAGTGCGGCACGAATGCGACGTACGGCGCTGGGCGAGGCCGCCACAACGGCGTGGAGCCGGCCCGCCGCAATCTGGGCCCGGGCGGCTTCCGTAGTCAGCATCGAGTACGACGGCGGCACGGCCACGCGTGCTGCGGTGCTGTTTTTCCCGGGGTCGGCAGCCAACGGATCGACGGCCAGCCTCCGTTCTGCATCCGCCGGGAAATCGACGGTCTGGTAGGCAATGACGACAGTGACGGACGCTCCTGAGGCCCTCAGCCCGTCAGCGAGGCGCGGGGCCGCGATATCGGCCTGTGGCAGCAGCACCCGGCCGGCCCCGGCGGGCCACACGTCAAGCAGTCCGGCTGCTGACTGGGCAGCCGCCGGGGTGAGTGCCACGGGAACGCCTGCGGATTCGAGCATCCCTTTCGAGGCCTGGCCAATGGCAGCCACCTTGGTAGTGGCTGGCAACCAATCGCTGAGCGTCAGGCCACGCTCGGCGGCTTTATCGCGCAGGACGTGGACCGTGGTGGCGCTGCTGACCACCAGCCAGTCGAAGGCCCCGGCAGCCAGCGCGTCGCAGGCGACGTCCAGGGAGTGCTGGTCCGCGGCTCGCTCAAAATCAATCAGCGGCAGCAGCAGCGCCTCGGCACCCGCGTTCTCAAGTGCCGCGACCAGCGTCGGCGACCGTTCCGGGCTGCGGGTGATCAGGACCCGGGCGTGCGCGAGCGGCTGCAGGTCCTGCTGGGAACTTTTGTCCTGGCCCGCCATGTCAGGCCGTCCCGGGGAGTGTATCCACGGGCAGGTCAGGAGGCGTGAAGGTCTGCGATGTCGGCGGCGCCGCCGGCAAGGAGGACCTCGGCCAGTTCGATGCCAAGAAGCGTGGCCCCTACTTCGGTCAGCCCGTCAGTAGCCCGTTTGTCGCGGACGGACGCCGTGCCGTCCACGGCGCACACCACGGCTTCGAGGTGCAGCATGCTTCCCTTGCGGTAAGCGTAGGCGCCCACTGGGGCAGCGCAGCCGGCCTCAAGCCTGGCCAGCAGCGCCCGCTCGGCGGTGACGGCAAGCCTCGTGTCGGGATCATCAAGTGCCGCGAGGGCCTGGGCGAGGACACCTTGGGAGCCTTCCGTTGATCCCGCCTTACGGGGAGCATCGGCCGTGCGGCATTCAATCGCCAGCGACCCCTGTCCGGCGGCCGGCAGCATAACGTCGGTTTCGAGGAATTCGGTGACGGCGTCGAGCCTGCTGATGCGTTCCAGTCCTGCCGCAGCCAGGACCACGGCGTCGAGGTCGCAGGACTTGCCTGGCACAACCTGGTCCGTTACGTTGCCGGGAAGACCGGGCACACGGCCAAGGCGGGTATCCACGTTGCCGCGGATGTCCAGGATCTGCAGGTCCGGCCGCGCAGCACGGAGCTGGGCAGCGCGTCGCGGTGAGCCGGTGCCAACGGTGGCGCCCTGCGGCAGGTCGGCAAGCTTCAGTCCGTCGCGGGCGCAGAGCACATCGCGGACATCAACGCGGCGGGGCGTCGCCGCCAGCGTCAGGCCCACGGCCGCGCCGGTAGGCAAATCCTTGAGCGAATGCACGGCGACGTCGCACTCGTTACGCAGGAGGGCTTCGCGGAGGGCAACAACAAAAACGCCCGTGCCGCCCATTTGCGACAACGAACCCGTGAGGACATCGCCGTCGGTCCTGACGTGCACCAGTTCCACAGGGAATCCGCCGACGGCGGCCAACTGGTCCGCGGTCTGCTGTGTTTGCGTCAGGGCGAGCTTGCTGGCCCTGGTCCCGATCCGGACGGTCACTGGGCGCCTGCTCCCCCGGCCGGTACGCCAGAGGCGTCCGGGTACGGATCGTGTCCGGTGCCAACCGTGGTGTCCGCGCCAGCGATGGTGGGCTTCTCGCCACGGAAGTTGGCGCAGCAGCCGGGCCGGCAGACGTCATACCACGGGCCGAGGCCGGTCACCGCCGGGCGGTCGGCGATGTTGTGGGACTGCGTCCGCTCCGAAATGAGGTCCACCAGCCCGTTCACGAACTTGCGGTGGGTGCCGGGGGTGGGCACCCTCGTAGCGGCCAGGCCCAGGTTGCGGCAGGTTTCCAGGGCTTCGGTGTCAAGGTCCCAGACAACCTCCATGTGGTCGCTGACAAAGCCCAGCGGAACAATAACGATTCCCTTGATTCCCTGGCCGGCCAGTTCCTCGATGGCATCGTTGATGTCGGGCTCCAGCCACGGCACGTGCGGGGCGCCGGAGCGCGACTGGTAGACAAGTGACCATGGTGCGGTAAGGCCTGACTCGGCCTCTACCCGGCTGATGACGGCGGCGCCGGTGGCGAGGTGCTGTGCCACGTACGCCGAACCTTCTTCGAACTCGCGCGGCTCGGCGTCGGACCGTCCTGCCGCCTCGGCGTCCCGCGTGGGAATGGAGTGCGTGGCGAACAGGATGTGCACGGGGGCATCGGGCGTGCCCGCGGCGGCCAGCTGCGCGCGGACGTCGGCCAAGCCGGCGGCGGTGCCTTCAACAAAGGGCTCCACAAAGCCCGGGTGGTCGAAGTACTGGCGCACCTTGTCCACCTCAAGGCGGCCGTCCAGGCCGGTCTCGGTCAGTGCCATGCCGATGTCCTCGCGGTACTGGCGGCAGCTGGAGTAACAGGAGTAGGCACTCGTGGTGATCATCAGCAGTTTGCGGTGGCCGGCGTCGTACGCCTGCTGCAGCGTCTGGGGGATGTAGGGGTCCCAGTTACGGTTGCCCCACAGTACTGGCAGGCCGATTCCGCGGGCTGCCAGTTCGGCTTCCAGGGCTGCCTTGAGTTCGCGGTTCTGCTGGTTGATGGGGCTGATGCCGCCGTTGGCCCGGTAGTGCGTGGAGACTTCTTCGAGCCGCTCGTCAGGGATGCCACGGCCGCGGGTGACGTTGCGGAGGAATGGAATGACGTCGTCCTGGCCCTCGGGACCGCCGAAGGAGGCGAGCAGGACGGCGTCGTAGTCCTTCGGAGCCATCCGGCCGGCTTCGGTGACGGGGTTGACCGCCGTCAGGGTTGAGCCTTCCTGGCGATGTGACGGGGTCATGCGAGGACCTCGGCGATCTCCGCTGCAGAGATGCGGCGGCCTGTGTAGAACGGGATCTCCTCCCGGACGTGGTTCCGGGCCTCCGTGGCGCGCAGGTGCCGCATCAGGTCCACGAGATCCACGAGTTCCGGTGCTTCCAGGCCCAGGATCCATTCCCAGTCGCCCAGGGCGAACGACGAAACGGTGTTGGAGATGACCTGGGGGAAGTCGCGGCCCAGCATGCCGTGGTCGCGCAGCATCTTGCCGCGCTCGGCCTCGGGCAGGATGTACCACTCGTAAGAGCGCACAAACGGGTAGACGCAGAGCCACTCTGCCGGTTCCACGCCGCGCGAGTAGGCGGGGGTGTGGTTCTTGGCGAATTCCGCCTCGCGGTGCACGCCCATGGCGGACCAGACGATTTCCGTTCCGGCGAAGAGTTTGCTGCGGCGGACATCGCGCATCGCCTGCTGCAGGGCTTCGGGCTTGGGGCCGTGGAGCCAGACCATCACGTCGGCATCGGCGCGCATGGCGGAGACGTCGTAGCTTCCGCGGTGGGTCACCCCGGCCTCGGCCAGGCGGGACAGCAGGGCATCGAAATCATCGGCAGCATCGGCGCTGCGCAGGACGTCAGCTGACCGCTTGAAGACAGTCCAGAGGGTAAAAAACTGCTCGGCTGATTCTTCGGTTTTAGTGACAGATTCGGCAGAAGTGTGGCTCATGGTTACCAGTTTGCCCCTTCCTCTTCGCCAAGTCGAAACCGGAGAGTTCTACAAGCCGTAGAAGTGTTCATAATCACATTTTTGGGCAAAGGCCCCGGAGTCAAACCACAGGGCGGCACCTTCAAAGCCGCCGGATGCGGGTTAAGATGAGTCCGGCTGCTCCGGCGGTCGCAACGAGGCCGACGCCGAGCCAGACCTTGGCAGCCTCGGCCGCCGGTTCCGCGGGGGCAGTCATCTCCTGCCGGCTCCGGTCGGCTCCGCCAAGAGCTTGGGGAACCCCGATGCGGGATGCGGCAGCGCGTCCCGGTGCGCCGGGAGACGGCGACGGTGTTCCAGACGGTGTTCCAGACGGTGTTCCATCGGGCCCAACGGCCGGCTGGCCGGCGGCTGGTGCCTCCGCCCCTTCGGCTCCGCCCGCGTCTGCAGCGGTGTCCCCGGA